>CALXGW010000097.1 GCA_944387965.1 uncultured Anaerotruncus sp.
CGGAGGAAAAGGATCTGCATCATGCGGCAATTGCAAGCAAACTGGCGGCGCAGATTTACGGGTTGGAAATTTTGGCGCCGGACATCCAGGACCGCAAGGAAAATTATACCCGGTTCATTATCATTGGTCGGCAGATGGAGACCAAACATGCCGATAAGGTCAGCATCATGTTTTCCCTCGACCACACATCCGGTACGCTTTACCGTACCCTGCAATATTTTGCCGACCGCGGGATCAATCTGGTGAAAATCGAATCCCGGCCGCTGCCGGACAGCCTTTGGCATTACCTGTTTTACCTGGATTTTGAAGGGGAACTGGACAGCGGGAAGGTACAGGAAGCGCTGCGTGACCTGAACCGGGACGCGCGGTATTATAAGCTGCTGGGGGCATACCGGGCCTGTAACGCCAGGGGATAAGCATCCCGGAATGTTCCCAGATGTTTTTTCATCCCATATAAAAAAAGCACAACCCTCCCTTCCGCCGATTTTTTCAGGCGGGAGGGGGTTTTCAGATGACAGGGAAATAGGGCTCACCGTTCCTTTTTCTCGGATTCTAGTGTTTTTGCTGTTTCCCGGATCGCGTAAATGACAACGCATACGATCAGTGCAAGTGCCAGAAACAGGAAAATGCCATGTTTTGTCAGGATGAAAACGGTCAGCGACGCAAAGACGGTAGCCAACAGCGAAAACACGATGGTCACCAGCCGGTACTCCGCTTTGCGGTCAAGCCGTTCACGCTCCTGTTTGGATGCAAACAGATAAGTGTTTGAAAGGATTGGCCCTTTCCCGCGCGCGGTAAAAAACACATACAGGTACATGGCGGCCGATAAACATCCGGTCAAGGCCGCGCAAATGAGATCAGCCATAATTTACCTCGTCCTGCGGCCGGCTGCAAACCGTCCGCATTGTTTGATAACTTAAATTTTTTCAAATTTCCTTCTGACCAATCGGATGGGCAAAACCAAAACAGCGGCAATCATCGGGACCGAAAGGGCAAAAAACAGGAGGATACAGATCCCTATACCCGCTTTTATGCCATACAGCAGCGCAGCGGCCGCAAACAGGATAGCGGAAGAAATCCCGCATATATTCCCGGCAGCCTGGTTGGCATAATCCCATTTTTCTTTGCTTTCCATGATGCTGCCCATATGGTATCCAACCCGGAAATCAGGAAAATCGGAATGGCGGTATTTTAATAGAAACGCCAGAATTCCCAAAATGGCCCCTTCCGGCACAAAGGTCAAAAACAGGATGGCTGTCATGCGGCCACACGTCCTTTCGGAGCGGATATGTTTCCATTCGATTTGTTATTTCCCGGTGACAAGCGGGATCAGGTCTTGCAGGCGGCGAATCTGGTAATCACAGTCCGGGCTGGGGCTGCCGCCATCCGGGGCAAACCAGCAGGTAGCGATCCCGGCCTGCCTGCCGCCTTTCATATCCGATGTCAGCGAATCCCCAACCAGCAGGATACGGTGTTTATCAGGATTCCCCAAACGTTCCAGCACGATGCGGAAATATTCCGGATCGGGTTTTGCATATCCGATCTGCTGGGAAACAAACATCCCGGAGATATAGGGACCAAGCGGCGAACGGGCAAGGCGGCTGGTTTGGATATCCAGGATACCGTTTGTAACAATATAAAGGGGCAATATCTGCGAAAGGGTTCGGCATAAGGAAAGCGCGCCGTCGATCAGGTAAGCGCCTTCACTGAGCGCCGCGCTGTATTCCCGGTTGAGCAGTTCGGCGTCCAGCCCGGTTTGGAGCGCCTCGGACAACTGTTGGAACCGCAGGACGCGCAGGGCCTGCTGGGTCAGTTCGCCCCGTTCCAGCCGTTTCCAAAGCGCCTGGTTGATCCGGGAATAGAGCGCGGCAATTTCATCGGCAGGCTCGAGATGATGTGTTTGGCAGAGCTTTAAGATGGCGGCGTGTTCCGCCTGCTTAAAATCAAACAAGGTGTCGTCAGCATCCAGAAGGAGCAGTTGGTAACGCATAAAATTTCCTCATTTCGATCGTGAAGATGGGGGCTGGGAAGGGCGGCTTTTTTGTTTGAGATAATTTTTTGTCTGCGAGAAAACGTCTTTGGATAAAAACAATACGGCAACCAGGTTCGGGATAGCCATCAGGCCGTTGAAGGTGTCCGACAAGCCCCATACAAATTCCAGCCGCGCAACACAGCCGACCGCTGCCATCAAGATAAAAAGCCGTTGATACATCCGGGTGGATTTTGGCCCCAACAGGTAAGAAACGGCCTGCTGCCCATAATAGGACCATCCGAGCAGGGTGGAGAAGGCAAAAAAGGTGATGCTCACCGCAACAAAAACCTGCCCGGCAGAGCCAAACCCGCTGGAAAATGCGGCAATAGACATTTCTGCCCCATCGACCCCCAGCAGATGTGCCTGGGAAGTGATGATTGCCAGCGCAGTGATCGAACACATGACGATTGTATCGGCAAAGACCTCAAAGATGCCCCACATGCCCTGTTCCACTGGTTCTTTTACATTGGAGGCAGAGTTGACGATCGCAGAACTGCCCAGCCCGGCTTCATTGGAAAAAATCCCACGCGCCACACCGAATCTCATCGCGCGGGAAACCGAAAACCCGGCAACCCCACCGGCAGCAGGGGAAATTGCAAAAGCTTCTGAAAAGATGGAAGCAAAGGCTTCGGGAAGGCGCTGACGGTTGAGGAAAATGATGATGATGCCGCCGCAGGTGTATAACACAGCCATCAAAGGCACCAACCGTTCGGTGACTGCGGCGATCCGTTTAATCCCGCCTAAGATCACCATGCCGGTCAGGACGGCAACCGCGATCCCGGCGGCGAAAGGCGGGACGCCAAACGGGCAAAGCGCCCCTGCGATGGAATTGGCCTGCGCCATGTTCCCAATGCCAAAGGAAGAAACAGCGCAAAAAGCTGCAAAAAGCAAGGCAAGCCACCGGCAGCCCAGCCCCCGTTCGATATAAGCCATCGGGCCTCCGAACCAGCTCCCATCCTGGTTTTTCCGGCGATAGTAGTTGCCCAGCAAATTTTCGGCATATTTGGTCATCATCCCGAAAAAAGCGGATACCCACATCCAAAAGATGGCGCCGGTACCGCCAATAGTGATCGCGGTGGCAACCCCGACAATGTTCCCTGTCCCGAGGGTGCCGGCCAGGGCGGTGGCGAACGCCTGGAACTGTGAAATGGTATGCGGGTCTTTTTTGTTATGTACCGCCGGGCTGCAAAAGATGGCGACCAGCGTGCTGCGCAGCCAAAGCGCCAGTTTGCGCAGCTGGAAAAAACCGGTGCCGGCCGAAAACCAGATGCCGCAAAAAAGCATAAAGGCAACCATTGCAGGCCCCCATACGATCTGATGGATGAATTCAGCGGCAAAGGCGGCTTTGGCGATAATATGCTGCATAAAATCCTCCTAAAATGATAGCATCCCATAGGTGGAAAGTCAAATGAAGCTGTATAAACAGGTTGATTCTTTTAACAGGATCTGTATATAATAAGGATGTTATATTTAGAAAAAGGTTTTGGCCAAACAGTATGGTGCGGTTCGCCATATGTTGGCCGGTACCAGGTAAAAAATAACAAACAGCCACAGCAAATCTATAAAAAACAGTATGAAGCAGGAGTGAAAAAAATGATCGTATCAGCAAAAGAGATGATTGCGCATGCCAAACAGGAACGGTATGCAGTCGGGCAGTTCAATATCAACAACCTGGAATGGACCAAGGCGGTATTGCTGACGGCGCAGGAATGCCGCGCGCCGGTCATCCTCGGCGTTTCCGAAGGCGCCGCAAAATATATGTGCGGGTTCCGCACGGTCGCCGCCATGGTGCAAGCGATGACCGAAGATTTGGGTATCTCGATCCCGGCGGCCCTGCATATCGACCATGGCTCTTATGAAGGGGCAAAAAATGCGATCGAAGCGGGATTTTCTTCGATCATGTTTGACGGCTCCCATTATGGGATCGAGGAAAATTTGGAAAAAAGCCGGGAGATCATTGATTTGTGCAAGCGCAAAGGGCTTTCGGTCGAGTGCGAGGTGGGGTCGATCGGCGGCGAAGAGGACGGCGTCATCGGTGCGGGCGAAATAGCCGACCCGGAGGAATGCAAACGGATCGCCGAGCTGGGAGTCACGATGCTGGCGGCAGGGATCGGGAATATCCATGGGAAATATCCGGAAAATTGGAAAGGATTGGATTTTGCTGCACTGGAAAGAATCCAGCAGGCAATACCCGGTACGCCGCTGGTCCTGCATGGCGGGACAGGTATCCCGAAAGAGATGATTCAAAAAGCCATCTCACTGGGGGTATGCAAGATCAATGTCAATACCGAATGCCAGCTGGCATTTGCGGCTGCGACCCGGCGGTATGTGGAAGCGGGGAAAGATTTGGAGGGTAAAGGGTTTGACCCGCGTAAGCTGCTGGCGCCGGGATTTGACGCCATCCGGGAAACGGTGAAGGAAAAGATGGAACTTTTTGGCTGCGTGGGAAAAGCCTGACCTACCTGACAAAAAACAGCTGCATCCGGCAGGATGCAGCTGTTTTTTGTCTGTAATTTATGACTATATTTTTTGCCAGTATTTTACGCAAATTTTATACAGAATTTACTCGATTGGGATTGAAGAAAAAAGTGTATCGGATATTATATAATTAGTGATTTATGCGCAATGATAAGATATGCTGCATATATCGAGGCGATACTGCCGTTGGAAAACAGGGAGATCGGCAGCTCATTTGAAACGGATTGCTGTACAGAGCATCCTGTTTTTGAGGGATCGAGGAAAGAGTAGAAGAAAAAAGGAGAACACCTGCATGAAGTTTACCGATATCTTGGGCCTGCTGGGCGGATTGGCGCTCTTCCTGTATGGGATGCAGATGATGGGCAGCGGTATGGAAGCCGCTGCCGGCAACCGGATGAAACATATTTTGGAACGGCTGACGGCGAACCGCTTTTTAGGGGTGGTCGTTGGGGCTGGGATCACCGCTGTCATCCAGTCTTCTTCCGCAACGACGGTCATGGTGGTGGGATTTGTCAATTCCGGTATGATGACGCTGAACCAGGCGGTCTGGATCATCATGGGCGCGAATATCGGTACGACCATCACCGGCCAGCTGATCGCTTTGGATGTGGGGATATTGGCTCCGCTGTTCGCTTTCTTTGGGGTCGTGATGGTCGTCTTTATGAAAAAACCCCGGATCCATCATTATGGCCAGATCATCGCCGGGTTGGGCGTACTGTTTATCGGGATGGAGATGATGAGTTCGTCGATGTCCCCGCTGCGTGAATCGGCGGGATTCGTTTCCCTGATGACCCGGTTCAGCAACCCTGTACTCGGCATCATTGTGGGCGCGCTTTTTACTGCGGTGATCCAATCTTCGTCCGCCTCCATCGGTATCCTGCAGACGTTGGCGGATGGCGGGCTGGTCACCCTTCCCAGTGCGGTATATGTGTTGTTCGGCCAGAATATCGGGACCTGTATCACGGCCGTGCTCGCCTCGATCGGGACAAGCCGCAATGCAAAACGGGCGACTTTGCTGCATCTGCTGTTCAATGTGATCGGTACGACGGTGTTTACCATCCTGTGCATGACGACCCCGTTGACCGATCTGGTACAGCAATTTACCCCCGACCGGCCGGCTGCGCAGATCGCGAATATGCATACCCTCTTTAATGTCACGACCACCCTGCTGCTTCTGCCGCTTGGGACCATGCTGGCAAAGCTGACCCAGAAGATCCTGCCGGAGATACTCGAGGAAATGGCGGACGAATACCGGCTGCTTTACCTGCCGCCGCGTCCGGCAAAGCATGAATATAAGATCGGTACCTCCGCCATTGTTATCAACGGTTTATGGAAAGAATTGGAACGTATGCTGCAGATGGTGCGGGAAAATGTGGATGTAAGCTTCCAGGCGATTTTAGATGGCAGCTCCCAGCGCCTTGCGGAAGTGGAAGAACGGGAAGAATATATTGATTTTCTCAATAAGGAACTTGCCCGTTATATTTCCCATACGATCGCTTTTGAAAACAATGAGGACGACTCCGGCCTGATCAGCGCCTTCTTTAAGACCTCCACTGATTTGGAGCGGATCGGCGACCATGCGGTAAACCTTTGCGGGTATACGAAGCTCATCGAACAAAAGATGCTGTCTTTTTCGGAACAGGCAAAAAAGGAAATCCAGGAAATGCAGGCGGTGAGCGGCAAAGCGCTTTCGATGATCGACCGGCCGGGCTATTCGGCACATGACCGGCTGGTAAAAATTTCAGCGATCGAGCAAAAGATCGACGATATGACCGAACAGTTCCGCCAGAACCAGATCGACCGGATGCGTACAGGCGCTTGCATGGATGAATCCTGCGTGCTTTATTCTGAGATGCTGACCGATTTTGAACGGATCGGCGACCATATCCTGAATATTGGGCAGGAACTGTCCTATCGCGGGTTCCGGCCGGAATTCCGGGCAAGTGAGCGGTAAATTTTATGGAGAAATCCCCCTTGCGCATTTGGATGCGCAGGGGGGATTTTCAGTATGGGTAAAAAGATGAAAGCGGTTGTTGGCTGTCGCATAAAAACGGGCTTGGACGGATAAAAGCTGCAAATTTTTTCCATGACGGATTTTTGTATCATTTTGGCAAAAACTATAGCAGCCGGTCCATTCCTTGGAGAGGGTTGGAAAGATTGGAATAGATCGGATTATTTGTTATAATGAAAGCGGAAAATAGTGAAATAATCCTGCCCGGCGGATCGGGCAGATGAGATATGGCCATGCCACCCTGCCTTTGGCACAGTTGGCGGCAGGGGGAAGATATGGCGATCAAAGGAAGTGTTGGAGTATGATTTATACCGTCACCTTTAACCCCGCGGTGGACTATGTCGTACATGTACAGGATTTCCGGGAGGGGCGTGTCAACCGTACCGCTTCGGAGGAAATCCAATTCGGCGGGAAAGGAATCAATGTTTCCGGGATTTTAAAAAATTTGGGGTTGGAAAGCATTGCATTGGGATTTGTGGCCGGATTCACCGGGCAGGCGGTGGAAAAGGCGCTGGTGGATGCAGGGATTAAAACGGATTTCATCCATCTGCCGGATGGGCTGACAAGGATCAATGTGAAGATCAAAGGACAGATCGAAACAGAGATCAATGGGCAGGGGCCTTCCATCAGCTGCCAAATGCTGGATAGGTTATATCAGAAACTGGAACAGCTTTGCGGTGGGGATGTGCTGGTATTGGCGGGAAGCATACCGGCCAGCCTGCCGGGGGATATGTATGAGCAGATATTGGCGCGGCTTCAAGAAAAGGAAATGGATGTGGCGGTGGACGCCACCGGGAGCCTGCTGCAAAATGTACTGAAATACCGGCCGTTCCTCATTAAGCCCAACCATTTTGAATTGGAAGAAATCTGCGGGAAAAAAATAAAGACGCAGGAGGATGTATGCAGCTGTGCGCGGATGTTGCAGCAGCAGGGCGCACGGAATGTATTGGTTTCGATGGCGGCGGACGGAGCCTTCCTGCTGGATGAAAATGGGGGGACGCACCGTTTGGCAGCGCCGCAGGGACAGGTCAAAAATTCGGTCGGCGCCGGGGATTCGATGGTGGCTGGTTTTTTAGCCGGGTGGCTCAAGGAACGCGATTATGGGAAAGCGCTGCGCCTGGGAGTTGCATGCGGCAGTGCGACCGCCTTCTCCGAGCGGCTGGCGACCCGAGAAGAGATCGAAACGGTTTTGAAAGCCATGAATGGGTAAGCAGGAGGTTTTTTGAGATATGAGGATTGTGGATATGCTGGCGCCTGAACGGGTCGCGCTGCATATGATTGCAAAGGATAAAGCGGATGTCATTGAAAAATTGGTAGCGCTTCAGGAAAAAAGTGGGGTTTTGAGCGACCGGCAGGCTTATCAACAGGCAATTTTAGCGCGGGAAGCGCAGAGCAGTACTGCCATCGAAGCGGGAGTGGCTGTACCGCATGCAAAATCGCAGGCGGTGAAGGCGCCAAGCCTGGCAGCGATTGTTTTAGAGCAGGGGGTAGATTACGGCGCAATGGACGGGCTGCCGTCCGACTTATTTTTTATGATTGCCGCCCCATTGGATGGGGATCTGCATCTGGAGATCCTTTCGCATTTGATGGTGCTGCTGATGGACCCTGGGTTTACCAGCCAGCTGCGGCAGGCAAAGGATGCACAGGAATTCCTGCAGGTCATCGACCGGTTTGAGCGGGAAAAATATGGGCAGGCGCCTGCGGAGGTGCTGGAGAGCGCACAATTGCAGGGGGATTGTTACCGCGTCCTGGCGGTAACGGCATGCCCGACCGGGATTGCGCATACCTATATGGCAGCGGAGGCATTGGAAAAAGCGGGTGCAATGCTGGGCATACCGGTCAAGGTGGAAACCAACGGCAGCGGAGGGGTCAAAAACCGTCTGACAGCCGAAGAGATCGGACAGGCGGACGGGATCATTGTGGCAGCGGATAAAAATGTGGAAACAGCCCGTTTCGATGGGAAAAAGGTGCTGTTTGTACCGGTATCGGATGGTATTCATAAGGCGGAAGAATTGATCGGCAGGATCGTGGATGGGCAGGCGCCGGTTTACCGGTATGATGGCGGGATGGAAGCCGTACAGGAACAAAAAAAGGAAAGCGCAGGACGGCAGGCATATAAACACCTGATGAACGGCGTGTCCCACATGCTGCCGTTTGTGATCGGCGGCGGTATCCTGATCGCGATCGCCTTCCTGCTGGACGATTATAGCATCGATCCTGCCAATTTCGGCATGAATACGCCGGCGGCAGCCTTCTTTAAAACAGTGGGCGGGAAGGCGTTTGACTTTATGCTGCCGGTACTTGCCGGATTCATTGCCATGAGCATCGCCGACCGCCCGGCCTTCACGGCAGGTGTCGTCGGCGGGGCGCTGGCGGCTGCCGGCACCTCCTTCACAACGATATTTTCCGGGGCACAGGCGGTTCCGGCAGGATTTTTGGGCGCGTTGCTCGCAGGGTTTGCCGGCGGCTATCTGATGCTTTGGCTGCGAAAGATATGCGATAAGCTGCCCCATAGCCTGGAAGGGATCAAACCGATCCTGATTTATCCTGTGCTGGGGGTGCTGCTGATCGGCAGTTTCATGTGTCTGGTCAATCCGGTGATGGGGATGATCAATACCGCTTTGACCTCCTTCTTGAATTCCCTGGGCGGAACGAGTAAAATCTTGTTAGGGACAGTATTGGGCGGCATGATGAGCATCGATATGGGAGGCCCGTTCAACAAAGCGGCCTATGTGACCGGGACAGGTGCGATTGCAACCGCTGCCGCAGCCGGTGCGCCGGCGAATGATATCGCATACCAGATGATGGCTGCCGTCATGGTCGGAGGGATGGTGCCGCCGCTGGCAATCGCATTATGCAGTTCGGTATTCAAAAAGAAATTTACGCCGGATGAACGGAAATCGGGTGTTGTCAACTATATTATGGGGCTTTGTTTCATCACGGAAGGCGCTATCCCGTTTGCAGCCGCCGACCCGCTGCATGTAATCCCGGCCTGTGTGGCTGGGAGCGCGGTGGCAGGGGCGGTTTCGATGGGGTTTGGATGCGCGCTGATGGCCCCGCATGGAGGGATTTTTGTTTTACCATTGATACAAAATGTTTTGGGATATCTGATCGCTCTGGCGGTCGGGGTAGCGGCAGGGGCGCTTTTGTTGGCGGCCCTGCGGAAAGACCGCCCACAGTGATGAGCGGGAGAAGAAAATGTGACGCATAAAGGAAGGAAGATGGATGATGGTATCTGCAAAGGTAAAAATTGTCAATCCGATGGGGATGCATATGCGTCCCGCGCAGGTTTTTATCAAAGAATTGACCCCGTTTGCATGTGATGTAACCATCCTGCATAACGGGAAAAGCATCAATGGGATGAGCATTATGAATTTAATGGCAGCCTGTATCAAACAGGGAAGTGAAATTGAAATCCAATGCAGCGGCGACCGGGAGGATGAAGCGTTGAAAGCTGCGGTCGCGCTGGTGGAATCCGGTTTGGGCGAATAAACGGAAAGGGCGGGCAAGGATGGTTTTAAAC
>CALXGW010000098.1 GCA_944387965.1 uncultured Anaerotruncus sp.
GCTTTTTATATTGGGGTGCTGTAACAATACGGTTTAAACGTAAAACAGGATATCGCTGTAGCTCGGCATCGGCCAATATTTTTTCCCCATGCAAAGTTCCAGCGCATCCGCTGTTTTGCGGGCGGCGTCCATCGCCGGGATGACGCTATCGTGGTAATAACTGGCCTGCGCCTGCGGGCCTTCCTCCGGCAGGGCGTCCACAGCGCCGCCGATCGCCCCGGCCTGCGCATACAGGGTATCCAGCAGCGAAGACACCTTCTGCAGCGACTCGGTTTCGGCCTGCGCCTGTACGCCGAGCTGCTTCTTCATCGAAATCCCCTCCGCCAGGTCTTTCGCATACGAGAACCCTGCCGGCAAAATCAGCTTTTGCAGCATATCCAGGCTGGTCAGCGCTTCGATATGCAGCGTCTTGCAGTATTCCTCGAGCGCGATCTCCTGCCGGGAACGCATTTCGCTTTCGGTATAGACGCCATGCCGCGCAAAGAGCTCGAGGTTTTTCTGCGCGGTATAATACGGCAGTGCCTCCGGGGTGGAACGCAGGTTGAGCAGCCCGCGTTTTTCCGCTTCCTGCGGCCAATCGGCGCCATAGCCGTTGCCGTTGAAGAGGATCCGGCGATGGGCTTTGATCTCCCGGCGCACCAGGCTCCTGAGCGCCGCGCCGAAATCATCCGCGCCTTCCAGTTCATCGGCAAACAGGCGCAGTTCCTCCGCGACAGCAGTGTTCAGCATAATGTTGACACACGAGATATTCAGCGAAGAACCCGGCATCCGGAACTCAAACTTGTTGCCGGTAAATGCAAACGGCGACGTGCGGTTGCGGTCGGAGTTATCCTTGGGGATGTTGGGGATGGCGTTGACCCCGACATCCAGTTCGCCTGTCTGGGCCGCCTGCCGCGGCGTACCTTCGACCAATTCATCCACGACCGCCTGCAATTCATCCCCGATATACATCGAAACGATCGCCGGCGGCGCTTCGTTTGCCCCCAGGCGGTGGTCATTGCCGGCTGTCGCCACCGAGATACGCAGCAAATCCTGGTATTCGTCCACCGCTTTGATCACAGCGGTCAAAAACAGCAAAAACTGCGCGTTGGAAGCGGGCGTTTTCCCCGGTTCCAGCAGGTTTTCACCCGTATCGGTCGAAATCGACCAGTTGTTATGCTTGCCCGAACCGTTGACCCCCTCAAACGGTTTTTCATGCAGCAGGCAGGCAAACCCATGCTTTTCCGCTGTTTTGCGCAGGATTTCCATGGTCAGCTGGTTGTGGTCGGCGGCAATGTTGGTGGTGGAAAAGATCGGCGCCAGTTCATGCTGGCAGGGGGCAACCTCATTGTGTTCGGTCTTGGCATAGATGCCCAGTTCCCACAAACTCGTGTTCAAATCCTCCATAAACGCCTTGACACGCGGCCGGATCGAACCAAAATAATGGTCTTCCAGCTCCTGCCCTTTCGGCGGGCGTGCGCCGAACAGGGTACGGCCGGTCAGGATCAGGTCGGGGCGTTTGGCATAATCGGCCTTGTCGATCAGGAAATATTCCTGTTCCGGGCCAACGGTCGTCGTCACCCGCTGCACATCCTTGCCAAACAGCTTGAGCACCCGTACCGCCTGGTTGCTGATCGCATCCATACTGCGCAATAGCGGGGTCTTTTTATCCAGGATTTCGCCGGTATATGAGCAGAAAGCGGTGGGGATACACAGGGTATTGTCCTTGATGAAGGCGTCGGAAGTGGGGTCCCAGGCGGTATATCCGCGCGCTTCAAAGGTGGCGCGCAGCCCGCCGGACGGGAAGCTGGACGCATCCGGTTCGCCTTTGATGAGTTCCTTGCCGGAAAATTCCATGATGACCCGCCCGTCAGCCGACGGCGCAATAAAGGAATCATGTTTTTCCGCCGTGATACCGGTCATCGGTTGGAACCAATGGGTATAATGGGTCGCGCCGTTATTGACCGCCCAATCCTTCATTGCCGAAGCAACGATATTTGCAACAATCGGGTCAAGGGCGACGCCGGTTTCACGGGTCTTTTTCAGGGATTTGAAAACGTCCTTCGGGAGCCGCTCTTTCATCACAGCCTCGTTAAACACTTTACAGCCAAACAATTCAGGGACTTTTTTCATTCGGGATCTTCTCCTTTCCATAAACAAAAAACAGCAAAGGCGTTAAAGAAACGTTGCCCGTTTCTACAGCGCCTTTGCTGTTTTCGCCTACAGTATAATCTGCAAATTTGATTTTGGCAAGCCCTTTTTTACAATTTGATGGTTTTTCACGTTTTTTAAAATGTTTTGTGGCATCTTTTTGGTGAAAAAACAGTTTGCAAAACCCACCTGTCCAGGGGTATAATAAGCACATCAACAAGAAGGACAATGGCGTCCGCAGAGCTGATACCAGCTTTGCGGACGTTTTTTTGCGTTTTAGGGCATCTTTGCCGGCCTTCTTTAAAATCAACCAGCAAATCATGAAAGGAGCCCGCTTTATGCATCTGAATACCCATTACCAGGCTTTGCATGAACAATATTTATTTTCCGATATCGCCCGCAAGGTGAACGCCTACCGGTCCGAACACCCGGACGCCCAGGTCATCAGCCTGGGCATTGGGGATGTCACCCTGCCACTTGCGCCCGCCATTGTGGAAAGCATGCGCAAAGCGGTGGAGGAAATGGGAAACGCCGCCACCTTCCACGGATATGGCCCTGAGCAGGGCTATCCCTTCCTGCGGGAAGCGATCGCAAACGAGTATGCCCAGCGTTCGGTCGCGCTGGAAGACGATGAGATTTTCATCTCGGACGGTGCAAAATCCGATCTTGGCAACATCCTGGACCTGTTCAGCGCGGACAACGCCGTGCTCATCCCCGACCCGGTCTATCCGGTGTATGTGGATACCAACCTGATGGCCGGACGCAGCATCCGCTATCTCAAGGCGGATAAACAGAACCACTTTCTGCCGATGCCCGACCCGGACGTCTGCTGCGACCTGGTCTACCTGTGTTCCCCCAACAACCCGACCGGCGCCGCCTACAACCGGGAACAACTGAAAGCGTGGGTGGAATATGCGACCGGCAAGGGGGCCGTCATCCTGTTCGACGCGGCATATGAAAGCTTTATCACCGGCGACGATATCCCCCATTCGATCTATGAGATCCCCGGCGCGGACAGCTGCGCCATCGAATTTTGTTCCTTTTCCAAAATGGCAGGGTTTACCGGTGTGCGCTGCGGCTGGACCATCGTCCCGCATAACCTGCGCAGCGGCGGGATGAGCCTGAACCGGATGTGGCTGCGCCGCCAGACGACCAAATTCAACGGTGTGCCTTATATCGTCCAGCGCGGCGCGCAGGCAGCCCTGAGCCCCGAAGGCAAACAACAAATCCGGGAAAGCATCGCCTACTACCAGCAAAATGCAAATGCAATCCACCAAATGCTGACACAAGCGCAGATTTATCATACCGGCGGGCAGAACAGCCCGTACATCTGGATGGAATGCCCGGGCAAAATGGCTTCCTGGGACTTTTTCCAGCGGCTGCTGGCTGCCGTCCAGGTGGTCGGCACCCCCGGCGCCGGGTTCGGCAAAAATGGGGAAGGCTTTTTCCGTCTGACCGCTTTCGGCAGCCATGAGCAGACCGAAGAAGCGGTCAGGCGGATGCGGGAATTTTTTCAGATGAGAGAGGATGGCAGAGGGTCATGTGTACGATTTTAGGTTATTTTGGCAGGGACATCTCCCAAGATCAGTTTGCTTCCCTGCTCGGCCGCACCGAAAGCCGCGGGCCGGATGCGGCGCAGATCGTCAGCCTGCCGGGCGGCGGCTACCTTGGGTTCCAGCGGCTTTCCATCATGGGGCTTTCCCCGGAAGGGATGCAGCCGTTCCGGATGGGGGAGCGATATGCGGTATGCAACGGGGAAATTTATGGGTTTCGGCCGGTCAAGGCGCAGCTGGAGGCCAAAGGGTATTCTTTCCAAAGCGGCTCGGACTGCGAAATTTTGCTGCCGCTTTTTGCAGAAAAGGGGCTTGGGATGTTTGCCGGGCTGGATGCGGAATTTGCCTGCGTCCTTTACGACGCCGCAACCGGGTCGGTCATCGCCGCCCGCGACCCGATCGGTATCCGCCCGCTCTTTTACGGCTACAGCAGGGGCGGCGCCATCGCTTTTGCAAGCGAAGCCAAAAGCCTGGTGGGATGGGTGGAAAAAATCCTGCCGTTCCCGCCGGGGCATTATTACGCGGACGGAAAATTCACCTGTTTTTGCGATATCGCCCAACCCGCACAGGTTTGCTATGACAGCGAGGAGGAAGTCTGCCGGAACATCCGCGAAAAACTGATCGCCGGGGTCAAAAAACGGCTGGATTCGGATGTGCCGCTCGGCTTTTTGCTGTCCGGCGGGCTGGACAGCTCGCTCGTCTGCGCGATTGCGGCGCGGGAACTGAAAAAGCCGATCCGCACCTTTGCCATCGGCATGGAACAGGATGCGATCGACCTGAAATATGCCCGTCAGGTGGCCGAATATCTTGGCAGCGAACACACCGAAATCTATATGACCCCCCGCATGGTGATCGAAAGCCTGGAGGAAGTCATCGCGGACCTCGGCACCTATGATATCACGACCATCCGTGCCAGCATGGGCATGTATCTGCTCTGCAAGGCCATCCATCAACAGACCGACGTGCGGGTATTGCTGACCGGTGAAGTATCGGATGAACTGTTCGGTTACAAATATACCGATTTTGCGCCGGATGCCGCTGCATTCCAGCAGGAAAGCCAGAAGCGGGTGCGGGAACTTTATGCGTACGACGTCCTGCGGGCCGACCGGTGTATCGCCGACAACAGCATCGAAGCGCGCGTCCCGTTCGGCGACCTGGAATTTGTCCGCTATGTCATGTCCATCGACCCAGAACGCAAGCGCAACCATTATCATATGGGCAAATACTTGCTGCGCAAAGCGTTTGAGGGCGATTGGCTGCCCGAAAACATCCTGTGGCGGGAAAAGGCTGCTTTCAGCGATGCAGTCGGCCACAGCATGGTCGACGACCTGAAAGATTACGCCGAACATTATTACGCCGGCAGCGATTGGGAAACCCGCTGCAAACAATATGCGCCCGTCCCGCCCTTCACCAAAGAATCCCTGCTCTACCGGGAGATTTTTGAAAAATATTATCCCGGCCAGGGGCAGATGATTCCCGGCTTTTGGATGCCGAACCGGAAATGGGAGGGCTGCGACGTCAAAGACCCATCGGCCCGCGTACTCTCCAACTATGGCAGCAGCGGCCAATAAAACCGCAAAGGGATGCAGGCAAAACTGCCTGCATCCCTGAGCGTGTCGAAAAACCGACACGTTCACGAAGGGGAACCGGATCACTGCGGCTGCGGCGAACCTCCGCCTTGTTCCCTTATCCCCCTCGTGGGCACCCCCTCTTACAAAACCGCTTGTAGAGCGGTTTTGCGCTCTAATGAAATTTTGTCCGGCACATCTTCGCGCCAAGAGCCGACGCTATGCGTCGGTTGCGCTCCGAAACGCCGCTGCGGCGGCAGTGTCCGGACAAAATCATATGGCTATCGAAAAAGCCGGTTGCAACGCAACCGGCTTTTTCGATAGCCTGAAGGGATGCGGGCAAAACTGCCTGCATCCCTTTTTGCATCTGCGTCACCGGTCAAGGCCGGTCCCCATCCATCCGTCCATCCCCGAAGGTTTCCAGAATATCCAGGGCTACCTCTTTCGCGCTGGTGCGCCTGTCCATCGCCAGCTGTTCGATATAATGATGCGCTTCGTTTTCGGTCATCCCCCGGTACTGGATCAGCGCGCATTTGGCACGGCCAATCTGCTGCATGCTCTCCAGCTTGCGGAGCAATTGCCGGTTGCGTTTTTCCAGCGCTTTCATCCGGTATTGCGCCACCCGGATAAATTTCAGCGTCTGCGCTGCCAGCGCGCGGGAAAGCGGCTTGGAAAGCACGAATACCCCATACTTTTCCAGCCCGGCGGCCACCTGGTCAGCCATCCCGTTCCCCACCAGCATAATGACGCTCACCATATAAGCGTCCTGGGCAGAAAGCGCCAAATCCCTGCCGAAATCGTCCGCCAACGGCGTATTGATAATCATCAGGTCGAATTCCATCTCGCCCAGCTTCCGCTTGGCTTCCCCACTGCTGGCTGCAAACTGGAACTGCTGATATCCCAGGTCGCGGCAAAGCGCAGCCAGCGTTTCCTGGGCTTTGGGATTCCCCACCAATAAGATCTGTCCGGTCATAGGCCCCCTCCCCTTAAATCATCGGGAAATAGGCCTGTAATTCATATTTGCCTCGGTTTTCGGAATGTACATACTGTTCGAACTCTTTCGTCTTCTGCCCGAGGTAATTATCAATCAGCCGCTGCGGCAGTACCCGCCGGACGAATGGGCTTGCAGCCATCCGGGTAAGCGCCTGCCCCAGGTCGGCCGGCAGCGTATCCGCCTGCATATCCGGCTGTTGGGAAGCGTCCTTGTCGAACGGCGCGGGCAGGGGCAGCTTCCTTTCGATCCCTTCCAGCCCGGCTTCCAACAGCAGCAGGATGGTAAAATAAGGGTTGCAGGAGCAGTCGGGCGAACGCACCTCGATCCGGCAGTCATTCCCATAGGCGGCCGGCACCCGCACCAGGGTCGACCGGTTTTCACACGACCAGTTCACCCACGACGGGGCTTCGCAGCGTCCGAAACGCTGGTAAGAACTGGGCAGCGGGTTGGCAAACGCGGTGATCTCGCTGATATGGGTTAAAATCCCCGCCAAAAACGCAGCCGCTTCGGGATGCGGATGCTGTTTAAAGCCTTCAAACAGGTTCTTTTCCCCGCGGTAAAGCGACAGGTTCATATGCAGCCCGCTGCCGCTCTCGTTTTCCAGCGGTTTTGGCAAAAAGGATGCAAACAGCCCGTTCTGCGCGCTGACCGCTTTCACTGCGGCACGCAGGGTCATCAGGTTATCGGCTGCCCGCAGCGGGGAAGCGCAATGGAAATCGATCTCATTCTGTCCCGGGCCTTGCTCATGATGGGAACGCTGGGGTTCGACCCCCATTTCTTCGAGTGTCAGGCAGATCTGCCGGCGGATATTTTCCCCCCGGTCGAGCGGGGCAATGTCAAAATAACCGGCGTGGTCATGCGGCTGGAGGGTCGGCTCGCCGAGGTCGTCGGTGCGGAACAGGTAGAATTCACATTCCGGCCCCACCTGGAAGGAAAACCCCGCTTCCGCCGCCCGCGCAATAAATTGCCGCAGCAGATACCGCCCGTCCCCTTCGAACGGGCGTCCGTCCGGGTAACGGATATCGCAGTAAAACCGCCCGACACAGCCTTCCGACGGCCGCCAGGGCAGCAGCGAAAAGGTGCCCAGGTCGGGATAAAGGAACAGGTCGGATTCCGCGACATTGGAAAAGCCGCCGATCGCCGACGCATCGAACGAAACCCCCCGCTCGATCACAGCCGGAAGCTGGGAGGCCATAATTGCGATATTTTTTTGTACCCCAAAAATATCGCAAAAGGCAAGGCGTATAAATTTGACATCATTTTCTTCGATAAACTGCATCATTTCCGCACGCGACTGCATCATGCCGAAATCCTCCTTCTCCTGTCCCCCTGAAAAAGCCGTCCCGGGACGTTTGGTTTTCTTCCTGCCATCTTTTGGGCAAAACCCGCAGGGCATATCCCCTGCCGACCGGCTGGATATCGATCTATTCAGCAGATATTATAATACAAAGTAAACATATTTTGCGTCAATACCCTTTGAAAAATTTTGTTGCGGTGGCCTGCCCACCCCCCCTGGAAGAGGTCAAAAAAGTCAGAAAACCCTTGCATTTCGATACCGGCAATGCTATAATATTCCCGTTATAGGACAAAGACGTCCACAAAAGCCTTTTTTCGGAAGGTTTTTGTGGGCGTCTTTTTTATTGTACCGGCGCCCGGCCGGTAATACGCACAAATGGAGGGATTCACATGCAAAAACTTTCTTTTACCAAAATGCATGGCTGCGGCAACGACTATATTTATTTCGATTGTTTCCATCAAACCATCCCGGACCCGGCCGGGCTGAGTATCCGGCTTTCCCAGCCCCATTTCGGTATTGGGGCGGATGGGATCATCCTGATCGGCCCGTCTGCCAAAGCCGACGCCGAAATGCGCATCTTCAACAAGGACGGCAGCGAAGGGAATATGTGTGGCAACGGCATCCGCTGCGTGGGGAAATATCTGTATGACAGCGGGCTGGCCAGGAAAGGACAGCTCACGGTGGATACCAAAAGCGGGGTCAAGACGCTTTTGATCCATCCCGACGGCAACGGGGAAGCTGCCGAAATAACGGTGGATATGGGGCCTGCCAGGACTGCCTGCGAAAGCATCCCGGTCCTGCTGCCGGGGCCCTCGGTGATCGGCCGGGAACATGTCTTCGGCCAGACGCCCTACCGCATCACCTGTATTTCGATGGGCAACCCGCACTGTGTGGTTTTTTGCGATGATATCAGCCAGCTTCCTTTGGAACAGATCGGCCCGCTGTTTGAGCATGACCCCATTTTCCCTGAGCAGGTCAACACGGAATTTGTAGAGGTACTCAGCCCGACCGAACTGCGGATGCGGGTCTGGGAACGCGGGAGCGGTGAAACGATGGCCTGCGGGACAGGGGCGTGCGCCAGCGTGGCGGCGGCTGTGCTCTGCGGCCATTGCGAAGCCGGAAAAGAAATTGTTGTTCATCTGTTGGGCGGCAGCTTAAAGATCGTATATACCGCCAACAATGTTACCATGACCGGCGGGGCGGCGACGGTATTTACCGGGGAGGTGATCGCATGAGCGCGCGTTATATTTTTGTGACTGGCGGGGTGGTGTCCGGGCTGGGCAAAGGCATCACTGCCGCTTCCCTGGGCCGCCTGCTCAAAGCGCGCGGGTTCCGGGTCGCTGCGCAGAAACTCGACCCATATATCAATGTAGACCCCGGCACCATGAGCCCCTATCAGCATGGGGAGGTGTTCGTCACCGAGGACGGGGCGGAAACCGACTTGGATTTGGGGCATTATGAGCGGTTTATCGACGAATATCTCAACCGGTTTTCCAACCTGACAACCGGTAAAATTTACTGGAATGTACTGCAAAAGGAACGCCGCGGCGAATATCTGGGCCAAACCGTCCAGGTCATCCCGCATATCACCAATGAGATCAAGGAATTCATCTACGCCGTACAGAAAAAGACCGAAGCGGATATCGTCATCACCGAAATCGGCGGCACGACCGGCGATATCGAATCCCAGCCGTTTCTGGAAGCAATCCGGCAGGTTTCCTGTGAAGTGGGGCATGACCATTGCTTGTTTATCCATGTGACATTGGTGCCCTATCTCGAATCCTCCGGGGAGCACAAATCCAAACCCACCCAGCATTCGGTTAAAGAACTGCAATCCTTCGGGATTATGCCGGATATCATTGTCGCCCGCAGCGACCGGCCTTTTGAAGACAGTATCCGCAAAAAAATCGCGCTTTTCTGCAATGTGCGGGAAAAATGCGTCATCCAGAACCTCACCCTCCCGCTGCTCTATGAAGCGCCGCTGATGCTGGAGGAAGCCGGACTGGCGGATACCGTTTTGGAAGAACTTTCCCTGACAGCGCCCCATCCGTGCGACCTCTCCGAATGGAAGCAGATGGTGGAGCGGATGAAACATTGCAGCCGGAAGGTACGCATCGCCCTGGTGGGCAAATATGTCCAGCTGCATGATTCCTATCTCTCGGTAGCCGAAGCGCTGCGGCATGGCGGCTGTGAAAACAGTGCGGAAGTGGAAATCAAGTGGGTGGACAGCTGCGCAATCACCCCCCAAACCATTGACAGCCTGCTGGGGGATGTGGACGGCGTGATCGTCCCCGGCGGGTTCGGCGACCGGGGGATTGAAGGGATGATCCTGGCCGCGGATTATGCGCGCAGGCAAAGCCTGCCGTACCTGGGCATCTGCCTGGGGATGCAGATCGCAGCGATTGCTTTTGCCCGCAGCGTGCTGGGCTTTGCGGACGCACATTCCCGCGAATTTGCACCGGATTCCAGCCACCTGGTGATCGACCTGATGAAAGACCAGGCGGGCAATATCCCCAAAGGCGGCACCATGCGGCTCGGCGCTTACCCCTGCCAGCTTTCACCCGGCAGCCGGCTGGCGGATCTATATGGCGGCGCGGCGCAAATCCAGGAGCGCCACCGCCACCGCTACGAATTCAACAACGATTACCGCGCAGATTTCATCGCCCACGGCGCCTGTTTTTCCGGCCAATCGCCGGACGGCGGGCTGGTCGAAGCGATCGAACTGCCCAGCCACCCGTTCTATATCGGCGTGCAGTACCATCCGGAATTCAAAAGCCGCCCCAACCGCGCCCATCCGCTTTTCCGGGAGCTGATTGCCGCAGCTTTACAGCATCAGGAAAAAAACGGCATTTGACCATGGTTTTATATGCGCCAAACAGCATCCGCGCCCTTATCCGGCAGCAAAAAACGGCCGCAGGTGGATTCATTCACCTGCGGCCGTTTTCCGGCTGTAATTTTTGAATATCAATCCCGGCTTGCCGCACGTTGGGAAAGCAGCAGGTCGATAAACCCATCCACCAGACGGCGTTCATAAGACGAACACCGTTCCAGCTTATCGAGGATTTCCCCGCATAGATATTCCTGCCGGCTCACCTCGGCGCCAAGCAGCAGCGCATCCGGCGTGACCTTCAGGGCCGCACACAGCTTGACGACCGTTTCAAGGCTGGGGATCGAACGGCTGTTTTCAATATGCGAAATGAAATTATTGGTGACGTCGGTCAATTCCGCCAGCTGTTCCTGCGTCAAACCGCGGGAACGGCGGATTTTTGCGATGCGGCGTCCAAGCAGCGAATAATCGATTTCCATATCTGATCCCCTCCAATTATCAGAATAATGAAAAGGGATTCAAATAAACAGTTATTATAAGTATAAAAGTACTTGTAATTATAATTATAATCATCTATAATACAAATATACTTTTTGTGATGATTTTTAGGGGGCATTTATGAAACGGCTGATCGTATGGATTGGCATTGCAGTAGGGTGCGTGCTGTTATACCTCGGGCATACCCAGGCGCAGGCTGCCCGGCAGCCGGAAAGCACCTGCCAAATGCGGGTGGAAATCCATGACGGCGGGCAGGTATTTGAAGTCCGCCGGGTACTGGATACGGCGGATGGGAAGGCCGATACGCAGATCACACACAAGGGGGCGAACGGGTCAAAAAAGGGCGGCGCGCCATAAAAAACCCGCAAAAAATCCGGGGTCCATCAAAGGGTCCCGGATTTTTTTGGAAACACCTGCCCCACCTGTCCCGGCCGGGACAGCGCAGGTACCCTTATCCATTTTTCCGATGCAGCCGGCCGTCCCGGAAATAGTACTCCACCCCATCGAGGGGGGTGGTATAGGTATTGTCCAGCGCATCCTTCTGCAAAATCCGCGTGGGGGCGCATACCGCCACCGAATACGGCGGCATATCCTCATAAACGACTGCATTCGCACCGATCCGGCAGTGGTGCCCCACCGTCACGCCGCCGATGATTTTTGCCCCGGCCCCAATATACACAGAATCCCCGATCACCGGGCTGCCCGGGCGTTTGCTGTCCGGCAGGGTGTTGGAACCGATGGTCACCTGCTGGAAGATCACAACATCCTTCCCGATCTTTGCGGTATTGGAGATAAAAATCCCCTGGATGCCGTGCGGGAAACATGGCGTGCCGGCAATTTCGCTGGTCAGCCCGACAAAACTGCCCCGCTGCATGAAATAATGCCCATATGCCAGCTTGAGCAGCTTGCCCGGATGGGCCTGCAAATGTTTTTTCAGCCCCCAGATGTTTTGATACCGCATAAACGCATACGCCAATAAAAACGGGCGCATCAGCGCAAACAACAAATCCTTCATAATGCCTCCCCTGTTTTGTCAAACCGTACCGGGCCGTCCAAAGGCGCCGCCTGCTGCCGGACGTTCAATAAAAATCCCCCCGCAAAGCGGGGGGTATTTCAGTTTCGGGCATAGCCCTAATATTACAGGCTACGCACAAGTGCGTCTTTCATTGGCCTGCCAGCCACGCATGGGATTACTTGCTACCCGTAAA
>CALXGW010000099.1 GCA_944387965.1 uncultured Anaerotruncus sp.
CAGCCTGTATCCATTGTTTTATCTCGGAATAGGTCGCACCGCCAGGTAGATCAATTTCTGCTGAAGGCTCATAGTCCAAGTAGACATGTTCGCGGCTTTTCTCAAATTTCCTACCTAAGAGAACTACTGTCTCCACATGCGCCGTGCGCGGGAACATGTCGACCGGACGGGCCTTGATGGGGCGGTAACCAAGCTGGGAAAGGATGGCAAGGTCGCGCGCAAGGGTGGCACTGTTGCAGGAAACCATCACCAGGCGCTGCGCACCCATACCGGCCACGATTTCGAGCGCTTCCTGCCCACAACCCTTGCGCGGCGGGTCAAGCACAATCACATCGGGCGAAAGCCCTTCCTGCCGCAGCTGGGACGCTGCCTGCGCGGCATCCGCACATAAAAACCGGGCGTTTTGAATCCCGCTGCGCCGGGCGTTCTCCCGGGCATTTTCCACCGCCTGCGGGATGACCTCCACGCCGACCAGCGATTTTACATGTTTTGCCATTGAAAGGCCAATCGCACCGGTCCCGCAATACAGGTCGAGCAGCACCTCGTCCCCTCGCAGTCCAGCCATTTCCCGCGCGGTTTCATACAGCTGTTCCGCCCCGCGCCGGTTGACCTGATAAAAGGAAAGCGGGGAGATTTGCAGCGTCACCCCGCAGAGGGTGTCGCAGATATCCCCTTTGCCATAAAGGGTACGGCAGCTTTCCCCCAGGATAACATTGGTCGCCCGGCGGTTGACGTTGAGCACGATGCCGCAAACCGACGGGGCACGGGCAACCAGCCGTTCACACAGGATGTCGCTGTGCGGAAAATTTTCCCCGTTGCAGACCAGGCAGACCATCGTTTCCCTGGTACCTTCCCCATGGCGGATATAAATATGCCGCAAAAGCCCCCGATGGGATTGCTCATCATACGGGGGAATCCGGTATTCCCGGCAGAAATCCTGGATCACACAAAGGATATCCGAAAAAAATGCCGGTTGCAGGCGGCAGTCCAGACAGGGGACAATCCGGTGGCTGCGGGGGCCGTATAAGCCGATCACAACCTGCCCATCCTTGTCCGTCCCAACCGGGAACTGCGCCTTGTTGCGATAAGCGGACGCCTGCGGCGAGGGCAGGATCGGCAGCAAAGGCACGTCCAGCCCGCCAATCCGCAGCAGATGCTGGCGCACCCAGTTTTCCTTGATTTTCAGTTCCGCTTCATAGGAAAGATGGCGCAAACTGCATCCCCCGCATTGGCGGTAGACCGGGCAATCCGGCTCGATGCGGTCGGGCGATGGGGAAATGATCTCATGGATGATGCCATACCCATAAGATTTCAGAAGTTTGACAACCCGGATGACCAGCCGGTCCCCGATGGCCGTCCCGGGTACAAAAAAGGCAAACCCTTCCGCTTTTCCTACTCCGTTGCCTTCGTCAGTGATGTCGGTGATCTCCAAGGGGATCAGGTCGTTTTTTTGAAACATGCTCCGGCTCCTGTCTGTTGGATTGCGGGCTGCCCCGTTATTTTATTGGGCTTTCCGCTTGTAGATGATGGGGTCGTCATAACCGAATGTCCGTTTGCCGTTGACTTCCATGTGCTCGGTCACTTCCAAACATTCCGGCGAAAAACGCTCAAACAGCGTAAATTTCAGCACCGGGGTAAACATGCTTACGCTGCCCCCTTCCCATACGCCGTCCTTTTCCACATAAATGGCAGGGGTAAATTTTTCCGAAACTTTTAAGTCGTTAAAATCAATCTGGGTAATATCCTGATAAGAAAAGGTGTTCTTGTCATATCCGGCCGGGACTTCATAAGAAGTCAGCTTGATACCCTCCGGTTCTTCGGTAAATAAAAACAGATGCGGGCTGGCATGGGTGTGGCCATCGGAAGTATAATAACTTTCCTCCACCATGAATACCCCTTTGAAATCTGCCGGCAGATGGATGATTTTATCGTTGCAGGCGGTGTTGACATGTTCGGCGTAAGGGAATGGCTGGTTATTTTTTTTCATCGTTTCATATTGTTCCGCATTATCGAAACGGCCGGTCAAAATGTCCATGAATCCATCCAATTTTGTCATATGAATACCTCCGATCTGATCACATATTATATGCCGTCCGGCTTTTTGCCGGTACGGCAAAAGCTTACACAGCGCTCATCCCAGCAGCAGGTCTGCGGTTTTTGCGTGTACCAGCGGCAAAAGGTCGCCCGGCGCCGCTTCGATCTGGCAGCCGATCCGGCCGCCGCTCACCATGACGGTGGGCAACCCCTCCACCGACCGGTCAAAGACCGTCGGAAATAGTTTTTTCATCCCGACCGGCGAACAGCCGCCGCGGATATATCCGGTCACCGGGTTGATTTCCGCCACATGGATCATCGAAACCGATTTTTCACCAACCGATTTGGCAGCTTTTTTCAAATCCAGTTCTTCCGCTACCGGGATGACAAAGACATAATGCCCGCCCGAAGCGCCCTTTGTCACCAGCGTCTTAAAGACCCGCGCCGGGTCCTGCCCCATTTTTTGCGCGACGCTTACGCCGTCGATCTTGCCGTCCTCATGCGTATACGTATGGACCTGATATGGGATTTTCGCGCGGTCAAGCATACGCATGGCATTGGTTTTTGCTTCTGCCATGAAATCCACCTCTATCCCGGAACAGCCGCAATGGGCATTGATATTTTATAAGATTGACTATACCCGATTTGACGCCAAAAAGCAAGCCGCCCACTTATTTTGGGCGGCTTGCCAGCTGTATGATGGGGCATAGCTGAAATATCCCCAGGCGTTATAATTTTTTCCCGAGTTCTGTAAGCGCCCGTGTATGGATCTTATATACCGCAGCCTCGCAATAATGCATTTCCAGGGCGATCTTGCGCCACTGGTAAAATTGGAAATAGC
>CALXGW010000100.1 GCA_944387965.1 uncultured Anaerotruncus sp.
TGCGTGATCTGGTCTTTATCAACTGGCGCACAGGGGAACCAGCGAAAAACAGTTCCTATGATACCCACCTCTATAAGCTTTGTGATGAAGCGGGGATCAACCGCTTTTGTATGCACGCGCTGCGCCACACCTATGCAACCCGTGCGATTGAAAGCGGAATGCAACCGAAAGTGCTGCAAAAGCTGCTGGGGCACGCCAGCATCAAGACTACAATGGATCGATATGTCCATGTGACTGATGAAACGCTGGATCAGGCGGTCAAGCAATTTCAGCTCAGCAGCGTATGTTGATGTAACCCAATACAAGTCAATGCGTAAATGGCGTAAAAATGGCGTAGCAGCCAAAACGCCAAAGTGCGAAAAGCCTTGTAAATACAGCATTTTTTAAGGAGATGTAGAGATATATGAAATTAGGAATCGTTGGGCTGCCCAACGTCGGCAAATCCACCTTGTTCAATGCGATCACCAATGCCGGCGCACAGTCGGCCAATTACCCGTTCTGCACCATCGAACCGAATGTCGGGATGGTGGCTGTACCGGACGAACGGCTGGATGTGCTGGCAGAAATGTACCATCCGGACAAATACACCCCTGCCGTGATCGAATTTGTAGATATCGCCGGCCTGGTGCGCGGCGCTTCCAAAGGGGAGGGGCTGGGCAACAAATTCCTTTCCCATATCCGCGAAGTAGACGCCATCATCCATGTGGTGCGCTGCTTTGAAGACGGCGAGATCGTGCATGTCGACGGCGAGATCGGCCCCAGCCGGGATATCGAAACCATCAACCTGGAACTGATTTTTTCGGACATGGATCTGGTGGACCGCAAAATCGACCGCTGCTTAAAATCGGCAAAGGGCGGTGACAAATCCTTTGCGGCCCAGGCGGAAATCCTCAAACGGCTGCGGGCGCACCTGGAAGAAGGGAAGTCCGCACGCGGGTTTGACTGCAGCCGCGAGGAATGGGAGGAAGCGATTGCGGATATCCCCCTTCTTTCTGCCAAACCGGTCATCTATGCGGCAAATATGAATGAGCAGGACTTCCTCAATGGGATCGAAAACAATGCCTACTATAAACAGGTCGAAGAGATCGCCGCGGCGGAACATTCCGAAGTCCTCCCGATCTGCGCCAAAATTGAAGAAGAGATCGCAGATATGTCCAAAGAGGACAAGCTGATGTTCCTGGAGGAAATCGGGCTGCATGAATCCGGCCTCGACCGCCTGATTAAGGCCAGCTACACCCTTTTGGGCCTGATTTCCTATCTCACAGCCGGCAAGCAGGAGGTGCGCGCATGGACGATCACCCGCGGGACCAAAGCCCCGCAGGCAGCCGGGAAAATCCATTCGGATTTTGAAAAAGGGTTCATCCGCGCCGAAGTCATCGCATTTGACGACCTGGTCAAATGTGGTTCGATGGCAGCGGCAAAAGAAAAGGGGCTCATCCGTTCGGAAGGGAAGGAATATGTCTTCCAGGACGGCGACGTCGTCCTGTTCCGGTTTAACGTATGAGACGCCGGCTGATGATCCTGGCAGCCATCCTGGTACTTTTGGGCGCGGGAGCCGGCCTTCTGTGGCGGCATGCCCAACAAAGGGCGCTCTTTTTGCCCGAGGCAGAAAACGACTTCGTGATGGGCTGGGTAGCGGGCGGCGATCCTTCTTCATCCGAACCCCCTCCCCCATCGGAAGCTTCACAGGATGCTGTTTCCCAGGAAGAGATCCTTCCGGATGAGATCTTCCAGGAGGAAATTTCCGAAGACCCGCTTATATTTGGCAGCGAAGGGGGCATCCAAACCACCCTCGCGCAGCCCGTCTATCCAGTCGGCACGACCGAGATCGTCCTGTCGGTATACAATCCCACCGACAGCCCGCTGGAATACACCGATTGGTTCGACTTCCGCAGGATGGAGGGCAAAGGCACCCTTGTGCCGCTCGACCCTTTGCCGGATGCCATGCCGCAGCCGGATCAGGCGCAGGTAAAGATTCTGGAGCCCGGCGAAACGGTGGAGCTGACCGTCCCGATCGACATTTTCCCCCAGCCGCTTACAGCCGGGATCTATCGGGTCGCCCAACTCACCTGCTACGCAAACAGCGGCGGGCATGCTTTGGCCTGCACTGAGATCACCGCTGATTTTATCCTCGAATGACCGGCCATATTTGACGGCGAGTTTTCTTTCGGTACCATTTTTTATCATCTTTTTTGTGATATATGCAGTTCCCTGCCTATGTACGTTTAAAAAAACTTTGGAATTTTGCAATTTTTACCTGCAAAAAATTCATTTTTGCCCGCTGGCTGATTGACAATTCCCTGGCATTATTATAAAATTGACATAGTACCGTGTAAAAGCAGCCGATTTTATAATAGGAGGGATTCGTCATGGACGAAAAAGTCAGGGTTGCCGCGGAAAAATTCGCGGCATTGGTAGAAGCGCAGCTTGCCCGCAACGAGCGGATCAAATCCCAGAAGGAATTCCTGGATTTTGAAAAACTGGATAAAATTATCATCGGCGTGTGCGGCGGGGACGGTATCGGCCCGGTCATCACAAATGAGGCCGCGCGCGTCCTTAAACACCTGCTGGCCGACCAGGTCGCCAGCGGCCGCATCGAATTCCGTCAGATCGACGGGCTTACGATTGAAAACCGCGCCGCCCATCACAAGGCCATCCCGGACGACGTTTTGGCGCAGCTCAAAGAGTGCCACGTCATCCTCAAAGGCCCCACCACTACCCCGCGTGCAGGCGATCCGTGGCCGAACGTCGAATCCGCCAATGTCGCCATGCGCAAAGAACTGGACCTGTTTGCGAATGTCCGTCCGGTCAAGGTGCCGGAAGAAGGCATCGACTGGGTCTTTTTCCGTGAAAATACCGAAGGCGCCTATGCGGTCGGCTCCTACGGCTTCCCGGTGGATGAAGACGTCGCTTTCGACTTTGTCGTAACCACCACCGAAGGCACCGAGCGTATTGCCCGCCTGGCATACGAATATGCAAAGAAAAACCATAAACACCGTGTTTCCATCATTACCAAAGCCAATATCGTCAAAACCACCGACGGCAAATTCCTGCGCCTGTGCCAGGAGATCGGCAAAGAATACCCGGATATCACAACCGACGACTGGTATGTGGACATCACCACTGCCAAGCTGATCGACCCGAAACGCCGCAGGGATTTCCAGGTATTTGTGCTGCCCAACCTGTACGGGGACATCATCACCGACGAGGCCGCTGAATTCCAGGGCGGCGTCGGCACCGCCGGCAGCGCCAACCTGGGCAAGCGCTATGCGATGTTTGAAGCCATCCACGGTTCCGCGCCGCGCATGGTCGCTGAGGGCCGCGATAAATACGCGGATCCCTGCTCGATGCTGCGCGCTTCCGTCCTGCTCCTGAGCCATATCGGCTTCCAGCAGGAAGCCGACCGGCTGGAACGTGCGCTGGATATCTGTATGTATGAAGAAAAGAAACTGGCAATCACCGGGCGTGATACCGGATGCACCTGCCAGCAGTTCGGCGATTATGTGATGGAAACCATGGCCCGCCTGTAAATCCCATACCTGTGGGGGGCGGACTGATTTGGATAGAAAGAAGGAGTCATGCTTCCATGCCAAAACGTGAAGGGGTTTCACTGTCCGTTATTAAACGGCTGCCCCGTTACTATCGCTTTTTGGGGGATTTATTGAGAAAGGACGTTACCCGCATCTCATCCCGTGAACTTGCGCAGCTGATGCAGCTGACCGCGTCCCAGATCCGCCAGGACCTGAACTGCTTCGGCGGCTTCGGCCAGCAGGGCTATGGCTATAATGTTGCCGCCCTGCATAAGGAGATCGCCAATATCATGGGCCTGCATCGCCATACCCCAACCATCCTGCTGGGCGCCGGCAATCTCGGGCGCACCATTGCCCGCCATATGAATTTTGAATCCAGCGGGTTTGAACTGATCGGTATCTTTGACAGCGACCCGAATGTCATCGGCCAGACGGTCCGGGATATGGTCGTTGCGGATTCCGCGTCGCTGGAGAAATTCTGCCAGGCGCACCATCCCCGTGCGGCTATCCTCTGCATCCCTAAGGATGTCGCATATGAATGCGCCAAAAACCTGATGTCTTTGGGGGTCAACTGCTTCTGGAACTTTTCACATTACGACCTGGCGGTCGATTTTGAGGGCGCGATCGTGGAAAATGTCCATCTGGGCGACAGCCTGATGACCTTCTGCTATCAAATCAATGCCGCATATCCCGAAGAAGAGGCCTGATGCGGCAAAACGGGCCCTTTCCCCGGCAGCAAAAACATCCCGCAGCGAGTACTTTTGCTCGCTGCGGTTTTTTCCTTTCCGGCGCCTGATCCCCTTGCGCCATACAGCATCCGCATGCTACAATGAAAGCCGCTGGACATGTCCCGCCGTTTCCGGGCCCGGAAGGCGGCAGCCTGATTTTCTCCCACGAGGTGATCTGCCATATGCCGCGCAAAAAGAAATCTCCCAAGATCCATTGGAAGCAGTTGCTGCTTTCAGTGGTCGCACTGGTGCTTGCATGTTTTATTCTGCTGCTGCTCAACCAAGCGATGGGCGAGCAGCTTCCCCTGCCGACTGCCAGGGAAGTATCCGCTTATCTATCCGGCTTGCTCGACGAATTATACGGGACAGCCGGCATCGCGCCCGCGCCGGCGGATGTGGAGGGCGAACTGGTTGTCCATTTCCTGGATGTGGGGCAGGCCGACTGCATCCTCATCCAGACTGAAGAGCAAAACGTCCTGATCGACGCCGGCGAAACCGGCTGCGGGGAGTTCATCAACGCCTATTTGGATGCGCAAGGGGTGGAAACGCTCGACCTGATTATCGCAACCCATGCGCATGCGGATCATATCGGCAGCATGTCGGAAGTGATCGAACAATTTAACGTGGGGAAAATCATTATGTCCGATATCCCGGCAGCGATTATGCCCACCAGCCGCACCTATGAAACCCTTTTGGATACGATTGCCAGCCATGGGCTGCATATCACCCGTGCCGTCCCCGGCGCAGAATATTCACTGGGCGGCGGGGCCACGCTCACCATCCTGGGCCCGCTTGAAGAGTATAACGACCTGAATGATACCTCTGTCACCTGCCGGGTGGTTTATGGGGAAAACGCTTTCCTGTTTACCGGCGACGCCGAACAGGAATATGAAGCCGACCTGCTCAAGCGCTATCCCAAATCCCGGCTGGCTGCCGACGTCCTCAAGCTGGGCCATCACGGCAGCAATACCTCCAGCCACGCGGACTTCCTGGATACGGTCGGCCCGGAAATCGCTGTGGCGATGGTTGGGCTCGACAATTCCTACGGCCATCCGCATGCCGAAACCTTGCAGGCGCTCGCCGAACGCGGAATCACCCTCTACCGCACCGATGAGGACGGCACAGTGGTGATCGCTTCGGATGGGGAAACTTTGACGGTGTCCACCGAAAAACAGGCCGCTTGAATGGTTCATAGCGCCTGCTAAAAACGGAAAATCCCTGTAAAAACCAATACCCGCCGGCTGTGGAGGCAGCCGGCGGGCTATTTCTTTCTGTCAAAAACCAGGATGAAAAAATTTCAGCGTGTGAGCGGATGGGGTTTCCCCTTTTCCCGCATCATCCAACGCTTATTTACGTTTTTTGGCTACGACCGCACCTGCACCCAGGGCCAGCGAAGCCAGCGCCGCGGTCACTGCAGCGTTGATCATATCGGAAGCACCGGTGGAGGGGATCTCCTTATCGGTGTCCGGCTTGCTGGAAGAGATCGGGCCGTCTTCCTCTTCAGCTTCGACGTCCAGTTCCATATCGGAAACAATATAAGTACCCAGCACGCGGGTCTTGATCGACCAGCCGGCAATATCGGTTTCATCCTCCGAATAGGTGAACTGGCTGGTAACGTCGGTCAGATAGCCGCTGGCATCCAGCTGATAGATGTAGACATTTTCCGGGTTGGGCGCATAATCGTCATCCTCATCCCACGGCACACCCAGCGTCAGGGTCGCACGGGAGGTAGAGGGGATGGACGGGTTGCCTACGAAATCATAGAACCACAGGTCTGCGCCGATCGGGTCCGCATAAGTCGCATAGATTTCCGTATCCGATTTGGTGGACAGGCGGGCATAGAATTTGGAAGCATCATCATTCGCCTCAAATTTGATTGCCGCACGGTCGTCGCCCCAGATCAGGGAGTTGGTTTCATTCGATTCCGGATCCATGACTACGCGATCCCCGGTATCCGGGTTGTCATCGTTGCCGACTACATTGTTGTTGATCCACAGGGTGAGATCCAGGGTAACAGTATCGCCGGATTTGACCTGGCTGCCATCCAGATAATTGTTGCTGGAACCGTCTGCCAGGGAATCCTTTTTCGCTTTGAAGGTGATCTCCGCTTCAAATTTCTGGTCGGTGGTGGTGGTGCTGTCTTTAACCTTTACCTTGATCCAGTTGGTATGGTCGCTGTCGCCGACCCGTTTTTCTTCAACGAGTTCGATCGACTCCACCAGCTTGGAATTGGTCTTTTTATCCGCTTTGAAGGTGAACAGTTTGCTGTTGACCAGGTCGGCGCCGGAAATATTATGGGTCTTGCCGGCAGAGTCGGTCCAGGTCATCATCGCTTCATCGATCGGGATGTAAATGGTGGAGTTGGGCAGCACGGTATCCATCTGGATCGAGCCGTTTGCCAGGGTGACAGTGACGCCTTTATCGGCATAGCTCACATTGTCCCCATCCACTACCTGGGCAGGTGCAGTCAGGCCAGTGGAGCTGATCACAGTACCCGCTTCCGGGACAGCCGCGAAAACAGATACACCCATCCCAGCGGCCACTGAAGCTGCCAAAATGCTGGAAATCAATTTTCTCATGGTTAGGTTTCCTCCTTGAACAGAAAGATTACAGTTTATTTTGCAATCCTCAGGCCCTCCAGCCTTCTCGATTACAACGCCAAGTATAACCACATTTTTATGTAAAGTCAAGTCGATTTTGTAACCATTTTGTCATTATTACGCCCGTTTTGTAACTATTTTGTCATTATTTTTGAAAAATTTTATTGAAATCAGCTTTATTTATTTATAATTTATGAATATTATTAAATTTTTGTTAATAGGTAAGTTTAGGAAGAAAATTATCCAAATTGTAATATTTCATGATTTTACCTGTGCACATGGCGGAAAGTTCCCTTTCCATGCAGTTTTGCATAAAATGCAGTGGCAGGCATTGGAAATGCTGGCACGCCAAGCGATTCGAAGGATCAATCAGCCGGCAAACATTCCCATCCCGATCCCCTGCCCTGTTTTGCAGCGGATTTTCCTTTCCCCGGCCCTTGCCAAGTCAAAATACAGCACTTTCAGTCTTTCATCCATGTAAAAAAATCCCGGGATGCCTCACAGGTATCCCGGGATTTTCTGCATTTGTTTTTCAATGGACTTCCCTGGGTTCCGGGCGGAACAGCAGTGAAATACACCAGATCGCGCCCAGCGCGACCAACGTATAAATGATCCTGCTGAATACGCTCGCAGTCCCGCCAAACAGCCAAGCGACTGCATCAAACTGGAAAATACCGATCAATCCCCAATTGATACCGCCGATAATGGTGAGTATCAGGGCGATTTTGTCCAACATATCCATTACTCCTTTGTTAGAATGATTGCTACAGGGTAAAAAAAGCTTTTTTGCCTGTTCGCCTTTTTCCATCCATCAGCCGGGCCGCAACCGGCAGGCACTCTACCCCGCACATACCGCAGCCAGCTGGGATATGCACGATAAATGGGATCGGCCTGGCTTTAGTATGCCTTAAAATCTGGGGTTTATACAGCGGATGACCGGCAGCCGGGGCTGGCTGGACTCGTTGGAAGCAGCTTTCTGTACAATGACCCCAATGGCAGCTGTCCTTTCGGCTGTAAACATCCATACTTCCCCGATCTTTTTTTCATCCAGGGCTGTATTGGCGGTCAGCCGTTGGCCATCCAGGTATAAGACACAGCCTTTCGGAATAGAGGTCACCCACATTTGTTGGATTCCCATGCCCAACTGCTTTTCAAACCAGCTTTTTTCCCATTTTTGATATCCGCCTTGTAAGGTCACGATCTGCTGGCCGGCGGCAGATACCTGGAATGGATAAAAAAGGGCTGCACAGATGGTCAAAAGGCATATGAAAATTTTTCTGAACATCTTGCCGTCCCGTCCTTTCATTCCCGGACATTCCATCCGGTCTTTGAAAACCGTTTGCCCACTTGTATTTTGCCGCTTTTTATGGCAAAATATAAATGTTATTGATTCCTGTTCAAAATTTATTTTCATAAAGGATGGTTTGACAAATGGCACATCAAACGGTTGTGGTTTTGGATTTCGGAGGCCAATACAACCAGTTGATCGCGCGGCGTGTCCGTGAATGCGCGGTTTACTGTGAAGTGCTCCCGTATAAGACGCCGCTTTCAGAGATCCTGGCAAAAAAACCGATCGGTATTATTTTTACCGGTGGGCCGAACAGTGTTTATCTGGAATCCTCGCCGCATGTTGACCCCGCTATCTTTTCAGCGGGTATCCCTGTCCTGGGCATCTGTTATGGCATCCAACTGATGGCATATACCCTTGGCGGGCATGTGGCAAGCCCGGACTCGCGGGAATACGGCAAAACGGATACATATTATGACACTTCCAGCGTGTTGTTTGAAGGGCTCCCTGAAAAAGGGATTTCCTGGATGAGCCATACGGATTATATCGACCGGCTGCCGGCAGGATTTACTGCCTGTGCCCATACGGGTTCCTGCCCGACCGCCGCCATGGAAAATCCTGAGCACAAGCTGTATGGGTTCCAGTTCCATCCCGAAGTGCTGCACACAGAAAACGGTATTGCGATGCTCCGCAATTTCCTGTATCGGGTTTGCGGCGCGGTAGGCGATTGGACAATGGAAGATTATGCCCGCAATACCATTTCCGCTTTACGGGAAAAAATTGGGGATGGTAAGGTATTGCTGGCATTGTCCGGCGGTGTGGACAGTTCGGTGGCTGCGGCTTTGCTGGCTAAAGCAGTTGGCAGCCAGCTCACCTGCATTTTTGTGGATCACGGCCTGATGCGCAAAAATGAAGGGGATGAGGTTGAGGCTGCATTTGCCGGCCATGGGCTGCGTTTTGTGCGGGTCAATGCCGGTGAACGGTTCCTGGGCAAACTCAAAGGGATCAGCGACCCGGAATCCAAACGTAAGATCATTGGGGAAGAATTTATCCGGGTATTTGAAGAGGAATCCAAAAAGATCGGAAAGGTGGACTACCTTGTCCAGGGGACGATCTACCCGGATGTGATCGAATCGGGCGCTGGGGATGCCGCAGTCATCAAAAGCCATCATAATGTCGGCGGACTGCCGGATTATGTGGATTTTAAAGAGATCATCGAGCCGCTGCGGCTACTCTTTAAAGATGAAACCCGTGCATTGGGCCGCGAATTGGGGTTACCTGACTATCTTGTCAACCGTCAGCCCTTCCCCGGCCCGGGCCTTGCCATCCGTATCATTGGGGAAATTACCCCAGAAAAAGTCGCGATCCTGCAGGATGCCGACTGGATTTTCCGGGAAGAGGTTGCAAAGGCTGGGTTGGATCGGGAAATCCATCAGTATTTTGCCGTCCTGACCTCCATGCGCTCGGTTGGTGTTATGGGTGATGGGCGCACTTATGACTATACCCTGGCCCTGCGCGGTGTGACCACCACTGATTTCATGACCGCCGACTGGGCGCGGATCCCTTATGAAACGCTGGATATTGTCAGCCGCCGGATCGTCAATGAAGTCAAAGGGATCAACCGCATCGTTTACGATATCACGAGCAAACCCCCGGCAACCATTGAGTGGGAGTAAGTAATCAAACCCCGAAAGTCTTGGTAATACTGGACTTTCGGGGTTTCTCTCTGCCATTTGATAATAATTTGATAACCAGCTCGCTAAACTGATTTGTTTTGCTTTCTCTCCGGTTC
>CALXGW010000101.1 GCA_944387965.1 uncultured Anaerotruncus sp.
GCAAATTCTATGCCCGCCTCTCCACCAAATCCGATTCCACCATCTATGCTGAGTACGGCGATCCGGTTGGCGCTGACCTGTGGTTCTATGACTTCGTTGGCAACCCGACCGTTCCTTCCACCTCCCGCGCTACCCTGACCCTGGGTATTCCGTGGGATGAGGATGACGACTATGTTCCGGATCCGGAGAACGTCTACATCTATGAAGTAGATGCTGACGGTTATCTCGTAGACGTCACCAGCAACTTCTCCTACTCTGAAGATGAAGAAGAGATCGCTGGCTGGAGCACCAAGACCCGCACCCTGGGCACCTATGTCGTTTCCGATATGGAACTGGATGTAGACTATGAGAAAGAGGAAGAAGATACCAGCGCTCCGGAAGTCAGCACTCCTGACAAAGAGATCCCCTCCACTGGTTCTTCTGACATGGTCAGCGTTGCTGTCGTAGCTGGCGTTGTTGCTCTGGCTGCTGCTGGCGCTGTTGCCTTCAAAAAACACTAATTGATCTAAAAGACCCTAACTTTTAGTTTAACCTGTTTTCCAGCCGGCTGCCTCCACAGCCGGCTGGTTTTTTTATATGCGGGACGCTTTTTCTAAAAATATTGCGGCCCGGCGCGTATGGCGATACTGTGGAGGAAAAAATAAAGACCGGATAAAAATCCGGTCTTTTTCATATAAAAAAGTACTGAGGATGTGAAAAAATGGGACAGGGAAGGGAAAAAGCTTTAAAAATTGCGGGAAATACGCTGGAAATCCTGGCCGGGACAGCCGTTTATGCACTGGCGGTCGTGGCTTTCCTGCTGCCTTCTGGCATAATCACCGGGGGGACAACAGGTTTGGCGTTGATTGCCCGGCATTTCTGGGGCGTCCCGATCGAGCTTTTTGTGTGGGCTTTCAACGCGGTTATGTTTTTGTTCGGCGGGGCAGCGCTTGGCTGGAAATTTGCCTTTACCACCTTACTGAGCTCCATTTTTTACCCGCTGATCCTGGGGATTTTGCAGCGCGTCCCGGCGCTTTCCGGGTTTGGCTCCGACCCTATGCTGGCCGCAGTTTTTGGCGGGCTGATGATCGGGGCGGGGATCGGCATGGTTATCCGGGCCGGGGCTTCCAGCGGGGGTATGGATATCCCACCATTGGTGCTGCATAAAAAATTTGGTATCCCGGTTGCCGCGGGGCTTTATTTTTTTGACCTGCTGATCCTGCTGCTGCAGATGACCTTTTCCAACAAAGAGCAGATCCTGTATGGGCTTTTGCTGGCGCTGGTGTATACGGCCGTTCTTGATAAGGTGCTGCTGCGCGGTTCGTCCCGGACACAGGCGCAGATCGTCAGCAAAAAGTATGAGGAAATCCTGCAGATGGTGCTTGAACGGCTGGACCGCGGCGCGACATTGCTGCATGCGCAGACAGGCTACCGCAGGGAAGAAACGATGGTCGTGCTCACTGCGGTCAGCAACCGCGAGCTGCCGCGCCTGACGGCATGGGTGACCCAGATCGACCCGGAGGCATTTTTGATTGTAAGCCGGGTCAATGAGGTGCATGGGCGCGGATTTACCCTCCAGCGCAATGTAATTATCAAGGAAACTTCGTAAAATTACAGCGCGTCAACGGCGTTTATCACATCAGCCGCAAGCTGTTTTTTGCGTTCCGGGCTGGTCATCATCGTGTCGGTGGCAATGGCGTTAAGACCGAGGGCTTGTATTTTTGGCAGAAGCGCCGTATCCTGTTGGTCAATGACCAGAAGGTCGACCAGATCCCGATATACCTGCGCAACGCCGTACGCGCTGACTTCATAGCCAAAATCGCGCATCAGATCAGCTGCCGGGCCCTTGATGGCCTGCCCGCCCACGATCGGGCTGACAGCCGCTACAGGGGCTTTGGCGTCCAGCAGCGCCTGGCGGATGCCTGGCACGGCCAAAATTGTGCCGATACTGATAAATGGATTGCTGGGCGCAAAGAGGATGCGGTCGGCAGAGGCGATGGCGTCCAGCACGCCGGGGGCCGGGCGGGAAACATCCGCCCCTTTAAAAATCACCTTTTGGATAGGGACTTTCCAGCTGCGTTTTACCATGTATTCCTGGAAAGCCAGTTCCCCGTCAGGTGTCAGGAAGCGGGTTTCCAGACGGTCGTCAGTGGCGGGCAGGATTTTACAGGCAAGGCCGCGCGCTTTTGTTAAGCGGGCGGTGATTTCCGAAAGGGGAAGGCCCTGGCCCAGCAGGTTGGTGCGGTAGATCTGGGTGGCCAGGTCGCGGTCGCCGAGATTGAACCAGGTGTCTTCACCGAGCGCATGCAGTTCCCGCAGGGTGGTGAATGTATCGTCCGTAAGCCCCCATCCGGTTTTCTGATTGATCAGCCCGGCGAGGGTATAGATCACAATATCGATATCAGGGCAGACGTACAGCCCCCAAAAAACGCTGTCGTCCCCGACATTGGAAACGACGGTGATTTCGGTGGGGTCGATCGCCTGCACCAGTCCTGAAAGGAACCTTGCCGCCCCGACCCCGCCGGAAAATACAACCGTGGACATTATCGATTTCCCTCCTTTACATCATTTACAGCCAAAAGGCCGCTTCCGCAACTGTGGGGGCGGCTTTTGGTTTCGGCGGCTGATCCGGCCAACCGAAGGTAAGAAGGCATTGCGGTTCCCACTTGGTAAAATCCATGCCGCATGCAGCCGCCACTTCTTCTGCGCAGAACAGGGGGGCGGCAAACCAGCAGCCCCCAATCCCCAACGCATGCGCTGCCAGCAGCATCTGACCGGCAGCCAGCGCGACGCTCTGGATGCACATCACCCGTTCGGCCGTCCCGGATGTTTCCAGCGGGTTTTTCCGCTGGCTGCGCGCCATGAATGCGACGACCAACACAGGCGCAGACGAAAAGATCGAAACCGAACGGGAAAGCCGGGCATCAACCTCCTCCGGCGGGAATCCGGCCGCCCTTAAATCCAAGGCAAAACGGGACTGCAGCGCCTGCATCAGCCGCTGTTTGCCGTCCGGGGAAATCACCACCGCAAACCGCCAGGGGCGGCTGTCGTGTGCGGATGGGGCGCAAGCGCCTGCGAGCAATATCTGTTCCAGCAATTCCTGTGGGATTGGTTCGCCGGTATATTTCCGGCAGGAACGCCGGGATAAAATCTGTTGGAGCAGTTCCATCCAATCCCCCCTATTTAAACAAGTTTTTTGATTCATCCATCAAAAGGGCGGAAATACCGGTATCATCCGGAATATATTCCGCCCCGCGAATAATTGCGGCCGGCACGCGGGCTGCTTTGCCGCATACCAGGTCGGCAGCGCAGGCGAGTTCATCCGCAATCGCAATACAGGTCTTGGAAAGCGGCCGCCCGTCGGCATCCTGTTTGCCCCGCCAGTCCTGTATGGGTGAAATGCCGCTGACACCGATGGCAAGGTCGGTCTGTCCGACCCGCCAGGCACGGCCAAATGTATCCGAAATAATGACGGCCAGCTGTTTGCCGGTTTTTTCAAAGATTTCTGCGCGGATCTTGCGGGCGGAGGCGTCCGGGTCCTTGGGCAGGGCAATTAGGTTGCCACGGCCGCCCGCATTGGATGCGTCCACGCCGGCATTTGCCAGCACAAACCCGTGATGGGTTTTACAGATCACAACCCCTTTGGCAGTGCGCAGGATACCGGCGCTTTCCCGCAGCACCAGTTCGCAGTAAGCGGGGGAGTTGCCGGTAAGTTTTGAAAGATGTGCGGCAAAAGGGGAAATTTCCAGATCGGATTCCCGGTAAACGCGCCCCTCTGCTTTGGAAATAATTTTTGAAGCAATCACCAGGACGTCGCCATCCGCCAATGTGGGGGCGCAGCACAGGATCTCATCCGGGATACTGCTGCCCTCGGTAATTTCACGAATGCCTTGGATGGGGAAAATCTGTAAAGGTTCCATGCTTTATCCCTCCTCAACCGGTTCAAGATGGCAAGCCGGGCGGAAAATCTCGCGGGAAGGGTCTCGTTTGAGCCCATCGGCGCCGCAGGCGCAGAAAGTATACGGATAACCGCGCACAATAACAGCAGGCACCCCCTCATCGCCTTGCCCCATCAACAGGGAGGCGCCGGCCGCCAGCTCGTCCGCGATCGCTTCTTTGGATACCTGCAGCTTGCGGCCTTCCCGGTCCTGGCCGCCGATATAGCTGCGGATCGGGTCAATCCCCCAGCAGCCGGCAGCGATGCCAATGATGCCCTCCCGCAGCGGCCGGCCATGGGTATCGCTGATGATAACGGCGACCGAATGGCCGGTCAGGCCGCGGATGCGATCGCAAATCGTACGGGCGGCAGCATCCGGGTCTTGCGGGAGCAGCACGGCATGGTCCCTGCCGGCTTCCGGTGCATTTGACTGATCGATCCCGGCGTTAGCGCAGGTCCAGCCGCATTTATTGCGGCAGATCGCAGCGCCTTTTTCATTGACTGCGATCCATTCGGATTCCTGCAGCATCAGTTCAAGAAGTGGAGCCGGTTTCCCGCAGATTTCCGAAAGCCGCTGCGCCTGGGGACGTGGGGAGATTGCGGAAAGGTCGGCCACCCGGCCCAATGCTTTGGAAACGATCTTATGCGCGATGACGCAAATATCCCCTTCCTGCAAAGGGACGCCATTGGATATCGCGGCTTCGGTCACAATTTTCCCGACATCCATCCCCTGTGTCACCGAACAAATCCCTTGTAGAGCAAAAAAAGATAAAGCACCCATATTGGTCCCGCCTCACAGAAAATAATGATTGATTTTGATTATAGCATATTTCGCAATAAACGACAATTTTAGACAGGAAAGCTGCTGCCGGGACAAAGCAAACCCGCAGCGGCCCATATGGATCGCTGCGGGAAACTTTTACGCTACGGGGTATTGATACAATACGGTATCCATCGCAAAATTCCAGAAAGGCTCTCCTACAATTCGGAATCAGGATTCCGGAACCTGCTGCGGATGTTTTTGCAGGACGCGCGAAAGCGGGCGTCCCAGCAATTCATAAACCACACTGTTGCAAACGCCTTTCAGCAGATTGAATGGCAGGATGGCAGGGAGCATCATCCCCAGGATCGTAGGGACATCCATGCCAAATTCCAGCTGTAAGATGACCAGGTTGACCGGGATCATCACGAGGGCGCCAATAATCGTGCCGACGATATAGCCGATCAAACGGCCGCGCATCCCGGAAACCTTCTGTATAACAAGGCATGCAGGCAGAATAAACGCAAGGTTTGCAAGCAGATCGGAAACAACCCCAAAGATGTTCCCGGCACCTACAATGAAAAACAGAAAGGCTTTGATCACACAGGAGATAACGCCGCCGGCCGCTCCCAGAAAGATACCGGAAAACAGCAAAATAGCGCCGCTAGGCTCATATTTTAAAAAGGATGCGCTGGGCAAAATAGGAAGTCCGATCAGAAGCATGATGACAAAGGCGATGGCTCCTAAAAAGACAGCTTCCAGCCTTTTTTGCAGCGGGCTTTTGTTCATGAAAAAAATCCTTTCTATTAAGATACACTACCCCGGTAAATGTTATCAATCAGATGGCAGCAATGGCTTCAATTTCGATCAGAGCATCTTTGGGCAGACGGGCAACCTGTACTGCACTGCGGCTCGGATAATCGGATTTGAAATATTTCTCATATACGCCGTTGACGGTCGCAAAGTCGTTCATGTCCGCCATAAATACAGTCACTTTCAGGGCTTTGTCCATCGAGCTGCCAGCAGCTTCCAGGATTGCCTGTACGTTTTTCAGCGACTGTTCCGCCTGTGCCGCCACGCCTTCCGGCATTACACCAGTAGCAGGGTCGATCGGGAGCTGTCCGGAGGTGAATACCAGGTTGCCAATGATGGTCCCCTGGGAATACGGACCGATCGCAGCAGGTGCGTTATTGGTGGAAATAATCTGTTTGCTCATAGATTGTTACCCTCATTTCTAAAAAATTGTACGTCCCCGGATTTCCGGGGACGGGAAAAAACATATAAATTCCGCATGAAAAGGCGGTTTATGCACCGGTAATAATGATCCCCATGTGGTTGCTGCCGTAACGCTTATTCATGCCGATCAGCATAGGCGTGAGGCTCTCCACCGTAGAGGAGAAACGCAGGGCGCCGGCATTGTAAGCGTTCAGCCCGAGCTCTTTTGCAAGCCCAATAACCTGCTCCTTGAGTTCGGCATCATCCCCAACGATCAAAGCATCGCCGGTGACCGGATGGGACAGGTCGCTGAGCAGGGTAGCGGAGATCGTATGGAAGCCGGCCGCCACACGGCTGCCTTCCCCAAGCACCGCCTGGGTTTCCAGCGCGTTGGAGCCTTCGGCAGGCGGCGCATAACGCAGCGGCTTAAAGGCCATCGGGATGGTGATATCCAATACGGGTTTTTCCGCAATGATATCTTTGAGCCCTTCAACGGTGGCGCGATGCCCTGCGCTTGGCACCGATATCACAACCAGTTCCGCAGCCCGCGCGGCATCCGGGTTCGCCATACCGATAATATTGGTTTTCCCGCTTTCTTCGCGCGCTTTGACTGCGGCATTTTCCGCTTTTTCCAGCTGGCGGGAACCGATGATGATATCATGTCCGGCAATGGCCAGCCGCAGGGCAAGCCCATATCCCATATCTCCGGTTGCGCCAATAATCGCAATTTTCATATGCAGTTTCACCTTTCTGTATCACAATGGCAGCGCTCAGATCGAAACGCCATAAGCGTCCTTCAAAGCGGCACGCAATTCATCCATTTCCGGTTGGATGGTCGGGACGGCGGGAAGCACCTTCTGGGTGGAACCCGGGTCTTTCAGGCCGGTGGAAGTGAGGACGGCGACTACCTTGTCGTCCGGTCCGATCTTTCCTTCCTTGGCAAGTTTGGCGGCGGCAACCAGCGTCGTGACCGAGGAAGCTTCCGCATAGATCCCTTCCAACGAACCGAGCAGCAGCTGCATCTGCATGGTTTCCTCATCCGAAGAACTGCGCGCATAACCATCCGAACCGCGCACCGCTTCAATACCCTGCCAGGTGGCGGTAGAGGTCGCAATGGAGAAGGAAACAGACCAATCATTGGTCGGCATAGACAGCGGCTTGCCGTCATTTTTGGCCAGAGCGGTTTCGATCGGTGCATATACCTCTGCGGCAACCATTTTCGGAACTTTTTCAATGTAACCCATTTCTTTTAGGTCACACCAGCCCTTGTAGGTGCCATACAGGCCGTCCGAATAGCAGGCGGGCACGACGACCAGGTCGGCGCCTTTGTTGCCGAGCTGTTCAAATGTTTCGAATGCGATCGGTTTGTACCCATCGATCCCATAGCAGTTGCTGCCGATCGGCGGGGCCATAAACCCGCTCGCCGGCATCCAGCCAAACTCCCGCACACATTTTTCCATAATCACCCAGCGGTCATGCGCAGTCGGGGTACCGATTACGCATGCACCAAGCGCCTGCATGAGGGTTTTCATCGTCTGTGGTACTTCCGGGACGGTGAAAATCACACAGGGCAGGCCGGCAGCAGCGGAATAGGCTGCGGCTGCCGCGCCGTGATTGCCGGTGGAGGAGATGGTGACCGCAGGCGCCTTATCATGCAGCGCTTTGGTCACGACCAGCGAGCAAAGCCGATCTTTGTAGGAAAGGGTGGGGTTGCGCGCCTCGTCTTTGACATACAGGTTTGCAATCCCGAGTTTTTCTCCCAGCCGGTTCAGCTTGAGCAGCGGGGTATTGCCTTCGCCGATGCTGACCGGGACGGCGTCGTCCGGCAGCGGCATGAATTCACGGAAACGGTACATCCCCGGCTGGCCGTTATCGCGCGGCGGCAGTTTTGCACCCTTCAGGTCATAGGTGGTTGTATAGTTGACATTGATCCCTTGTGCATGGCAGACGGGGCAGCCTTCAAAGAAAGCGCCGTCCCCGAGCGGGTGCCCGCAGCGGATGCACCGCACATCTTTAAAATAACTCATAACGGCCTCCTAGTTTGTGTTAAGATCTCAAACATCCAGGACGATCAGGTCATCGCCGGTCTTGTCCAGATAACGTGCGCCATCTTTGGTGATTTCAATGGTATCTTCGATCTGGATACCGCCCCAACCAAGTTCATAATACGGCGTTTCGATGCACAGGGTCATCTGCTCCTGGAGCGGGGTCTTGTCGCCCGGGGC
>CALXGW010000102.1 GCA_944387965.1 uncultured Anaerotruncus sp.
CACGCCGCATTTGGTGAAATAAGCCGCCGGCGTCAATCCATGCCGCTGCTTGCAGCCCTCCTGTTCCGCTTTTGTTTCCGAAAGGTGCAGATGGATCCGCAGCCCCAGCTCCCCGGCTTTCTGTGCAGCCTGTTCCACCACCTTTGGGGTGGAGGTGTATTCGGCATGGATGCCCAAATCCACCAATATCCGCCCATCCCCTGCCTGGTGGAAATCCCGCCAGGTGCGCATCGCATCCTGATACATCGGCAGCATTTCCAGGCTGCTCCCGTCAAAGCAGGTGACCGACTGGCAGATATTCGCCTTGAACCCGCTTTCCAGGAACGCCCTGCCGACAGCTTCACCATTCAGGTACATATCGGTGCAGGAAACCGTCCCGAAGCGCAGCATTTCTGCGATTGCCAGCAAAGTCCCGGCATACATATCCTCCCCGGTCATCTTTGCCTCAAACGGGAACACCTTTTGATGCAGCCAATCATCCAGCGCCAGGTTTTCCGCATACCCCCGCAGCAGGGTCATTGGGGAATGGGCATGTGCATTGACAAACCCGGGGATCAAAAGCTTGTTTTCCCCTTTATAAATTTCCCCATAATCCCCCAAAGGCGCCGTTTTTCCCACATATGTGATCCGTTTTCCCTGTGTCCCTACAAAAAAGCCATCCTGATAACATCCGTTTTCATCCAATATCGCAATGTTGGAAAACAGCATATTTTCCCCTCCCCGCAGCCTGACGATCTTTACGGGAACATGTCTTCGATTTCTTCAAACACCGCGACCGGCAGATAATACTGCCCGCTCGTCCCAAACACCACCGTGATTTCTTCCTCCAGTGAAGCCGGCGTCCCGGGGAACAAAATCAGCTGGTAGCTGGAATTGCCTTCCTGCACCGATATGGTGATCGAGGGGTTGTCTTCCCTTTTTTCGATCTGGTCATCGGTATCTGAAAGCGGTTTTTGCCCTTCCAGCAGCTTGATTACTGCTGCTGCCAGCTCTGGGTCGTCCACGATCTGGCGGTTCCCGTCCGAACTGCGCTGCAGGGTCACGGTGAGCCCGGTGCTTTGGGTATCTTCCCCTGCGCTGCTCCCCTGTTTTTCCAGTTTGAACAGGTCGTATGGGTTGGTCATCCCGACTGCCTGTGTTTCGTCCTCGATACTTCCGCGGTATACCAGCGTGTTGCCTGCGGAGATATCAAACCGCAGCGATTGGACATCATCGGCAGCAAACCCTTCGAAATCCACCTGATCCACTGTGACCAGCACGCTGTTATCCTCTACGGTATAATGCCCTTCGATATGCCCGATGCTGCTGAGCAGGTTTACGGTAAAATTGCAGCTGCCATTCTCCTTGAGTTCCAGCGCCGGCCAATATGGACGGTCGACCCCTTTGGTTTCATAGACATAGACCCCGGCCAACTGTTCATATAGCATCGGATCGGTTTCTTTTTCTTCTTCCGGCTGGCTTTCCCCCTCCCCATCCTGTGCTTCCTCCACAGATACGGAAGATTGGGGATCTGACGTTTCTGCGCCAGTATTCCGGTCCGCACACCCTGAAAAGGGAAATACTGCCAGCATGGCTGCCAAACAAAATGCTAAATATTTTTTCATCGCTATTCTTACCCCTTTCCCATCCGGCTGATCCCGGTTTGCCGCCTGGGAAGCATATGCCGCCTGCCGGCAGGCGCTCCCGGCATGATTCTTTAAATAAGGAAGTTTTTGTGTCCAATTTCCCGCTATTTACATAAAATAAAAATAAAATACCGCAATATCCAGGCGTTGCCGCAAGGCGAACCACAAAGCTTATCACCCAGTATTTACCGTTTATATGATACCATATCGTCCCCGGCAACGCAAGGCGCATACGGGGCGGGCGCACTTGCCTAAGATAGGCTGTTTTGGTATAATGGACACAAAGTATTTCTGATACTTTTTAACACTGATAAAATATGTTTTGGAAGGGGGGAATCTGGATTTTCGCCTTGTGTTTATGCAAAAATTCAACAATATGGAAGGAGGAAGGGCCAGACTGCCAATCATTGGGTACGCAAGCGCCAGAACCGCATCCTTGCGGTTGACGAGGTGGGAGGTTAATCGAAAATTCGGCGGGTGCCTCCCCGCTTTTTTCCAAGCGCAGCTGTTTTGAAAACCTCCGGGCAACCGGACCGACAGAGAAAACAGCAGGAAACAGGAAAAATATCTTCAGAATGGATCGGCTTTCCATGTTATATTTCCCTTCCGCGCGGGGGAATTGGATGGCCATGCTGATAAATCAAACCATTTTTGCCGCGCGGAGATAAGGAAGGTACGATATGTGCGGAATTGTTGGCTATACCGGTAAACGGCAGGCGGTACAGGTGCTTTTGAACGCGCTTTCCAGCCTGGAATACCGGGGATATGATTCAGCCGGCATCTCTGTATTCGAGCAGGATACAATTTTTACTGTCAAAACAAAAGGGCGGCTGCAAAACCTGGCCGACCGTCTGAAAGCCGGCCATATCCCGGCTTCGTCCTGCGGCATCGGCCACACCCGTTGGGCCACCCATGGGGAGCCTTCGGATGTGAACGCGCATCCGCATGCTACCGCCAAACTTTCCCTGGTACATAACGGGATCATTGAAAATTACCAGGCGCTGAAGAACAGCCTGGCTGTCAAGGGATACACTTTCCTTTCGCAGACCGACTCGGAAGTCGCCGCCTGCCTGATTGATTCGCTCTATGAGGGCGACCCCATTGAAGCCATCCGCCAGGCGCAACAGCAGATTGAAGGGGCGTATTCCTTTACCATCCTTTTTAAGCACCACCCGGGCGAAATCTATGCCACCCGCTGCAGCAGCCCGCTCATTGTGGCGGCAGGCGAAGGGGAATATTTCGTTGCATCAGATATCCCCGCCATCTTGCCGTATACCCGCAAATATGCGCTGCTCAAGGAAAAAGAGATCGTGAAAGTCACCCCGGACGGCATTGTTATCTACGAAGGGGAAACCGCGCATGAGCCGGTCTATCAAACCGCAAACTGGACGGTGGAGCAGGCGCAGAAAAACGGGTATGAGCATTTCATGCGCAAAGAGATCTATGAACAGCCCCAGGCGCTGAAAAATACCGTCCATCCGCGCATCGCAGACGGCCTGCCGGCGTTTGAAGCGCAGGATAATATCCCCGACGGCTTCTGGAAACGGTTTTCCCGCATTTCGATCGTCGCCTGCGGGACAGCGATGCACGCTGGTATGGTTGGCCGCAACCTGATCGAACGGTTTGCCCGCATCCCTGTCGATTGCGACATCGCCTCAGAATTCCGTTATCGCGACCCGATTCTCACCAAGGATACCCTGGTAATCCTGATCTCGCAGTCGGGCGAAACGGCCGACACGCTCGCCGCCCTGCGTCTGGCAAAGGAACGCGGCGTCACCACCCTGGCGATCGTCAATGTGGCCGGCTCTTCCATCTCCCGCGAGGCGGATTATGTGATCCATACCTATGCCGGGCCGGAAATCGCAGTCGCATCCACCAAAGCGTATTCGGTTCAGCTTTCGATCCTGTATCTGGTCGCATTCAAGCTGGCGTTTGCGCAAAACCAGCTTTGCGCCGATGAAGTGCGGAAGCTGACTGGCGGGCTGCTGCATGCGATCGACCAAACCCCGCGCGCGCTGTTTTTGGACGAAGAAATCAAAGGGTATATCCGCCGGTATGAAACCCTCAAAGACCTGTTCTTCCTGGGGCGCGGGCTGGATTATGCCCTTTCAATGGAAGGCTCGCTCAAGCTCAAGGAGATCAGCTATATCCACTGTGAGGCATATGCAGCCGGGGAACTCAAGCACGGCACCATTTCGCTCATCACCGACCATGTCCCGGTCGTTGCGGTCGCTACCCAGCAGGCATTGCTGCCAAAAATGGTCAGCAATATCAAAGAGGTTTGCAGCCGTGGGGCGCAAGTGCTGCTGATCTGCAAGGAAGGGGCTTCGATCGACCCGGAAATCTACGACCATTGCCTGCGCCTGCCCGATCTGGAGGACTGCTTCATGCCGCTTGTAGGGGTGATTGTTTTGCAGCTGATTGCTTACCACACCGCCGTGCTGCGCAAATGCGACGTCGATAAGCCGCGCAATCTTGCCAAGAGCGTAACGGTGGAATGAATCAGCGCGATGCCTTTACAGATGATAAAAAAGCCTGGGAGTTTCTGCTCCCAGGCTTTTTTGGGTTTTCCAGGGTTTATAATGTATTTTGCCGCCTATTTTCCCGGTGGCAGCGTCACTTCCCCTGCATAATCCGTTGCAAAAATTTCCCGTATTTTTTCCAGGTCATCCGTCTGCCCCAACGCCCACATCAGTTTTGTAACAGCCGCTTCGGTCGTCATATCATGTCCCTGGATGGCCCCGGTTGCAAGCACCTTGCGTCCCACTTCATAAATCGAGAAATCGCTTGCTTCATACAGGCATTGGCTGCACACCACGACCGCGACCCCCATTTCCACCAGCCGGCGCAGCTGGGACGACAGATCCCGCCGGATAAAATGCAGCCCGCCCGCACCGAATGCCTCGATCACAATCCCGCGGTAGCCGCATCGCTGTAATGCGTCAAAGACCTTCGGGTCAGTCCCGGGGATCAGCTTCAATAAGAACACATCGTTGCACAACTGCTGGCAAAGCCTGGGCGGATCGGCCTTCGGCGGCCCGCCATGCAAAAACAGGTGTACCCCATCCGCAAAAATTTCCCCGCGTTCGGGGGAATTCACACTTTCAAACGCATCAAACCCCATGGTCCGCACCTTGACCGCCCGGCACCCCGGTATGATTTTGTGATTGAATGCAACGCTTACCCCGCATACATTATGCTCGATTGCGGCAAAAGCGGTTGCCAGATTCCCGCGCGCATCCGAAAACGGGTTGCTGATCGGCAGCTGCGAACCGGTCAGCACCACCGGCTTATTCAGCGACTGCAGCATAAAGGTCAGCATCGAGGCAGTGTAAGCCATCGTATCGGTGCCATGCGTCACGATCACCCCGTCATAATCCGGCAAAGCGCTGTAAATTTCCCGGGCAATCAGCTGCCATTCCTCCGCCTGGATGTTGGAGCTGTCCAAACGCAGGATTTCCCGGTAATCGATCGCATAATACCGTCCCATCTCTTCCAACGCATACAGCAGTTCCGGCGGTGTCTTTTCCGGTTCCAGCCCATCTTCCCCCTTCTGGGAAACGATCGTCCCACCGGTTGCCAAAATCAGCACCTTTTTCACAGCCAGCCCTCCACATATACAATCTTGTTGCAGCAATGGCCGTGCAGCTTTTGGCTGCACCGGCCTTCCTGATATCCCTAAAACGTTTCTTTTTTCAATATGGTTGCGAAAAAGGATTTTTATTCAGCATTCCCCTGCAAAATCAGCTGGTACAATTCCTCCGGCAGCAACCCGTCTGCCTGATACGTCACGACCACTGCCTTGGGGAAAAGCACTGTGACCTGTCCGCTGTACCGCCCCGCATCCTGCAAAAGCAGCTGCGAAAGCAGGTCGGCATCCACCTGGTCAAATGGGATGATCGTTCCCGCATCGTCCTCCGCTTCGCCTGTACCGTCAGCCAGCCGCTGCCGGTCGGATTTTTCATCCCAGGTCCGCACAGTTACCTCCAGGCCCTTGGAACCTGCTGCATCACTGTATGCGGCAGTCAGCGCTGTGCCGTCCGCAGCGTCCCAATTCACAAAATCCAACCCCGTTTCGGCGGGATCCGGCAGATAATCGCCCAACACCTCCACCGAACGCGCCTGCATCCACGCATCGCTGTTTTCGGAGCCCGAGGTGCTTTCGCTCATCAGCATCGGCGCCGAAGCTTCCTCTGTTTCAACCGTTTCCGACACCGCAGCGCCATCTTCTGTGGTTTCTGCGCTGTACGGGAGGGATTTTTCCTGCAGATTGGCGTTGTCCTCTGCCTGCTGCGCTGTCGAATCCGCCTCGGCGTCATATACCGCTGCCACAGCCGGCGCTGGCACCTCTGCCGCCGCCTCTTCCGGGACAGCCATATCCGCAGCCGCAGCCGCTGCGGAAGAAACAGCATAAGGAACCGCCTGCGCCGCTTCGCCATCCATCGAAAACCATCCTGCCTTGCCAGCCATCCAAAGCGACCCGCATACCACCACAAAACAAGCAGCCATACCTGCTAAAACGCGCCACCGGAAAACCGGCGCCGGTTTTTTCTCCTCCAAATCCAGATGCTCCAGCTTATACCGCAGCACATCCCCATGGAGGGAATCCGGCAAACACACATCCATCCCCGCATCCTGCACCTTTTGGCGCAAAAACGCCAGGTTTTCTTCCAATTCTTTCCGTTTCTTTTCGTTCATGCCGTTCCCCTCCTTTCTTTACTCCAATTTTGCCCGTAACTTTTTGAGCGTCCGATGCAGTTTCGAACTCACTGTCCCCTGCGGCGCACCCAGTATCTCTGCTGTTTCACGAACAGTATACCCCTGGATTACAACCAGCGCCACAATCTGCCGTTCCTGGGCAGACAAGCTGTTCAGCGCTTGCAGCAACGCGATCTTTTCGGTGGATCTTCCTTCAACGCTGTCCCCTTCCTCCGAAAGGTCAAGGAAATCATCGATATCCATTTCATTGCGTTTGGTGATATATTGGCCGACCTTGCGTTTGCATCGGATCGAAAGGATCCGCATGATCCACGGCTGAAAGCTGTTTTCATCCCGCAGGTTTTTGATCCCCTTATACGCTTCGATAAAGGTTTCACTCACAGCATCCTGTGCGTCATGGGTATTCCCCAAAGAATAAAGCGCAACCCGATAAAGATCTCCGGCAACCTGCTCGTAGACCTTCGCAAAACTGTCCTTATCCCCAAGCTTTGCTTGTTTGACTGCATTCACGTCAATAACCATGTCATGTACCACCATTTATCACAGGCGGCTCAATCATACAGTGTGCAAAAGCCGCCGATTTACTGCATCCAATTTTATCCCGGTTCAGATATCCCGAAATTTTCCTGATAAACGCAGGGCCCTGCCACAGCGTCCATAAAAAATATGCCATACCGTCTGCATACGCAGATAGTATAGCATATCTTTTTTGAAATTGCTATGCCTGTATATTTTCTGTAGGATTTTCCACCGCTAAAATTGCATAAACGCAGGTGGTTACTACCGACAGGAAGTTTGCCAGCAGGTTGATTTGTGTTTGGTTCAGGTTTTCGCAAAGGATATTTGCCACTGTGGCGGCGGCATAGATGAACTGCGCGCCCTGGCCGCTTAACTGCGACGGCGCATTTGCACTTTGTGTCTGAGACGCACCGCTGGTTTGGGACGCTTTTGCCTCATCATCCAGCGCCTGGGAAATTTCTCCGGAAAACCCGGAAGCCCCTACAACCCCCGCCGAATCTGCTTCCGCCATACCGCCCACCCCCTCCCTTTTAATCTATGCAGAAGGATATGGGCGCGGTCCTCAGCCAACCGACATTTTCAGGTATCCCGGTTTGATCCATCCCGCCCGGCAGAATGCTACATAGAAGAACATTGTCAGAACCGCCGGCAGGATAAAATGCATCACCGCCATCTCCAGCAGCAGGACCGGCATCGGCAGCTGCCCGGACATCGCCGCAATCATGCCAAATTGCCCGACCAGCCCGCTGGTCCCCATCCCGGCGCCCGAGGCGGTATTGGTCATGCCGAGCAATTTCGTAGAGATCGGCCCCAAAATCGCGCTTGCCAGCGTTGGCGGGATCCAAAGCACCGGATGGCGCATGATGTTGGAAAACTGCAGCATCGAGGTGCCGAGCCCTACGCTGACCAGGCCGCCCCAGCCATTTTCCTTAAAGCCCATCACCGCAAAGCCGACCATCTGCGCTCAGCATCCGACCGTCGCCGCACCGGCTGCAATCCCGCTCAAATCCAGCATAATGCAAAGCGCCGCTGAGGAAATGGGGGCGGTCAAAGCCATGCCGACCACCACCGAAATGATGATCCCCATCGGGATCGGGGACATCACCGTTGCCGAATTGATGATCCCGCCCAGGAAATTCATGAAGCTCTGCACATATCCCCCGGCGAACTGCCCCACCAATCCGCCGGATACGATGGTAACGATCGGGGTCAGGATGATGTCTACCCCCGTCTTCCCCGCGACCAGCGAACCGATCTCACTGCCCACCACAGCGGCGATATACGCACCGACCGGCCCGCCTGCTACATAACCGATCGCGCCGCAGGCCACGCAGGAGAAGGTCACAAGCGGTTTGGATTTCAGCCCCCATGCCACCGCCGTACCGATTGCAGCCCCAACAACAGGAGAGGATGCGGCAAGCACATCTGTCAGCGGGGATAAGAACCCCAATACCGGCAGTTTGGCCAGCTGGGAAATCACCAGGCCGATAATCAGCGAGGAAAAAAGCCCCAGCGCCATTGCGCTCATCGCATCCACAAAATACCGTTTACAAATTTTTTTGATTAGTTCCATTGCGCTTACCTCTTTCCGATGTCTTTTCAGCATAAGCCGAAGGCGACCGGCATAGAGACAACGGAAAACATACGCTTACGTGCCTTCCAGAAGTTCTGCCGGATTCATCCCGCCCCCTGTGGTTCCCTACCATTTCATCGGTTGCGCAACAAAGCCGTATTGTTTTGTATCTTACCACGTTTTTCCCGGTTCGTCAACCCAAATTCCGGGCGCCGATATCATGCCGGAAATGTATCCCCTCAAACTGGATCTTTGCCGCCGCTTGATAAGCAGCCTGTAAAGCGCCGCGGCCATCCGTCCCGGTGCAGGTCACGCCCATCACGCGCCCGCCGGCAGTCAAAAAGCCCTCTGCATCCCGTTTCGTGCCCGCGTGGTACACGGTGGCGCCGTCCACCTGTCCCTGGCCGTCCAGGCCGGTGATCCGTTTGCCGGTTTCATATTTTTCCGGGTATCCGCCGCTTGCCAAAACGATGCAGGCCGCATGCCTATCCGAAAAACGCACCATATCCGGCGTCAGGCGTTTTTCATAAATCGCCAGCATGATTTCCAACAGGTCGCTTTCCAAAAGCGGCAGTACAACCTGCGTTTCTGGGTCGCCAAACCGGCAGTTATATTCGATCACATACGGCCCTTTCGGGGTGAGCATCAGGCCAAAATACAAGCAGCCGGAGAACGGGCATCCTTCCGCCTTCATCGCTTCCATCGTTGGGCGGAAGATGGTGCGCATACAGGTTTCGGCGATTTCCGGGGTATAGCACAAGTTGGGCGCAACGGTACCCATCCCGCCGGTATTCAGCCCTTTATCCCCGTCGAGTGCGCGCTTATGATCCATCGAAGACACCATCGGGATCACCTGCTCCCCGTCGCAGAAGGACAACACGCTGACCTCCGGCCCGGTCAAAAATTCCTCCACAACCACCTGGTTGCCGGAAGCGCCGAACGCCTTATCCTCCATGATCTTGCGCACCGCGTCGGCGGCCTCCTGCTGGTTTTGGGCGATCAGCACCCCTTTGCCCAGGGCCAGTCCGTCGGCTTTGATGACCACCGGGTATTCCCCGCGCGATTTGATATAATCCATCGCGGCTTTCGGGTCGGAAAAGACCTGGTAATCCGCTGTGGGGATGCCGTATTTTTTCATGAGGTTTTTGCTGAAAACCTTGCTGCCCTCGATCTGCGCCGCCTGTTTGGTCGGGCCAAAAGTGGCGATCCCTGCCTGGTTCAGCGCATCCACCATTCCCAATACCAGCGGGTCGTCCGGTGTGACCACCACAAAATCGATCTGGTTGGATTTTGCAAATGCAACCATGCCGTCAATATCCGTCGCCTTGATGGGCACGCATTCGGCATCCACTGAAATGCCGCCATTTCCCGGCGCGCAATAAATTTTTTCGGCTTTTGGGTTTTCCTTCAGTTTCTTAATAATTGCATGTTCCCGTCCGCCCGAACCAACGACTAAAATTTTCATTATCCGTCCACCGTCCTAATAAAATCGGATTCCAGACAGGGGTATTACCCTGTACAAGAAAATTTTCCGGCAAAAATACAGCGTATCCCGCCGCCTTTGGAAAAAACGCCCGAAAGCGGCGGGACTGTGAAAGCTTTTAATGATGGAACAAGCGCATGCCGGTAAACGCCATTGCAATCCCATACTTGTTGCAGGTGGCGATCACATGGTCGTCCCGGATGGAACCGCCGGGCTGTGCAATATACTGCACCCCGCTGCGGTGTGCGCGCTCAATGTTGTCCCCGAACGGGAAGAAGGCGTCCGAACCGAGCGCAACGCCGCGCAGCGTACGCAGCCAGGCCGCTTTTTCCTCCCGGGTC
>CALXGW010000103.1 GCA_944387965.1 uncultured Anaerotruncus sp.
CGTATCTGCCGGGTATACTGCAAATGAATCATATACGCATATTATAGCATCCTTTTTAATAAATACAAAGAAAAAATTTCGTTTCTTACCCGCTACAATCCTGGTAAATCTTGTGGTATAATAACCGATATGCGGTTATGATACCACCTTTTATGGCCAGGGAGGCCCATTTTTGCGCTGACAGCGCAGCAGCAAGGCAAAGCTGCCGGAGAGGCGGCGTTTTATACGAAAGGTCGAAATAATATCATGAAAAAAGTAGTTGCATTCGATTTGGACGGTACCTTGAGCCAGTCGGAAAAATACCTGATGCCCGCCATCCGCCGGGCGCTGCGGGAGATGGGTGTGCCGCTTCTGCCGGACAGCATCCTGCGGCAGATGATCGGCGGGACGATCGAGGACAACCGCCGGCTGGTCATGCCGGACGCCTCCATGGAGCGTTTTTTGGCGTGTACCGGGCTGATACACAAATATGCGCTGGCGTCGATCCCAGATCTGGTGCAGCCGTATCCGGGAATTGCGGAATGTTTGCAGCAGCTGCGGCAGGCGGGTTATATCAATGTGCTTTGTTCGAATGCAACAGCGGATTACAGCCTGCCGATTTTAAAGGCCATCGGCGTGGAACCGCTGCTGGACTGGATCCCGCCGCAGGTGCGCGGCAGGAATAAGATACAGCTGCTGGCTGCAATCGCCGAACATTTTTCCCCGGCAAAGCTGGTGATGGTGGGGGACAGGAAATTTGATGAAGAGGCGGCCAGGGCCAACCGTGTGCCGTTTATCGGGTGCGCCTATGGGCTGTTCCCGCAGGAGATCACCCAGGCGGACGCAGTGGTGCAGGCCGCCGGCCAGATCCCGGATGCGGTGGAAAAACTGATCGGTTAACTGGTATCCCGGCTGTGCGGCCATTGCAGTTTGAGCGCAAGCATCACCAATATGGGCGCGAACAACATCCCGAGGATGCCGGCAGCTTTTAATCCAGCGTACATGGCGGTGATGGTAGCGATGGGATGCAGGCCGATCTGTGCGCCGATCACACGCGGCTCGATGATATTGCGCACAACCGACATGGCCCCGAACAGGATCAGCAGCCCGAATCCGCGGTAGCTGTCGCCGGAAGCGATCAGCAGAAGCCCCCATGGGACAAGCACTGTGCCGCTGCCGATGATCGGCAGCAGGTCCACCAGGGCGATCAGTGCAGCAACCGGCAGGACATAATCGAACCGGAGCAGCCACAGGCCAAAGACCAATTCCAGAAAGGTAACAGCCATGATGATGGTATAAGCGCGGACGTATTGGGAAACAGTGTCCCGGAAAAAGGTTTGCAGATCCCGCAGCAGGGGATGGAACCGTTTGGGGGTATGGCTGCGGATAAACCTGCCCACGAGGGCGTAGTTGGTGGATACCAGGATCGACAGCACGACCGAAAAAAATGCGGCAAGCAGCAGCATGGGAAGCCGGGCAGCCAGCCCTGCCATCCAGGAAACCAGCTGGGCGGAGGTATCCAGCGCCGCCTGGCGCACAGCGTCTGCGACCGCCTGGGAAAAAGCGAGGATGGACTGGGCATCCGGAGAAAAACGGCGGATTAAGCGGTCAAACCAATTGGAAACATGTTCCATCAGCGGGCAAAGATGTTTACAGTATAATTCCGGGAGCTGTTCCAGCAGGCTGTATAACTGGGCGAGCAGAATGGTAAAAAACAGGCAGAGGACGGCTGTTGCAAACAGGTAAAAAAAGGCCAGCACCAGCACAGCGGATGTTTTCTGACAAAGATGGGTGCGCCGCGAAAAGGAAAGAACCGCCGGACGCAGCAGCGCTGCGATGGCAACCCCGGCCAGAAGCGGGAAAATGCAGGGCAGCACCCAGCGGATGCCTGCCCAGATGAGAAACCCCACCAGAACCCAGTAAAAAATCGTCCCGGCCAGGGCAAGGCGGTTTTGCATACCGGCCCTCCTTTCCATGTTGGGATTTTTTGCAGTGATATCGGATCGCATTTTACATTGTAATGCATAGTATGTTTTTTGCAGGGCCGGTTATGATGGTTATGGCGCAATAGATAACATTGGCAGGCAGGCGCGGGGTTTTTCAGAAAATTTGTATATTTTATACAATCCTGTTGGATGTTGTGGGAATCTCTGCATAAGGATGACGATTTACAAGGATGGCAGAATGTAGTATACTGTACATGTTGTGAATACAAGAGTATTCGTGAGGTGGACTTTATGCCGGATCAATGCAATTACCTGCTGGTGGACGCAAACGTTTTGCCGGAAGTGTTCCGAAAAGTGGTGGAAGCGAAGATGCTGCTGGCGCGCGGAAAGGCGAAAAGCGCATCCCAGGCGGCGCAGATGGCGGGCATTTCCCGCAGCGCTTATTATAAATATAAAGATGCGGTACACCTGTATGATGAACGGATGCAGGAAAACATCGCTACTTTTTATTTGACCTTGGAAGACCGGCCGGGCGTGCTTTCTGCCCGGTTGGGGGAGCTTTGCCGGGTGGGGGCGGACGTGATCACGGTCAGTCAGAATATCCCGGTGGACGGGGTGGCGTTGGTTTCGGTTTCGGTGCGGGTCGACCATGAAGAAAGTTCGCGCAGCGGGATCCTCAGGCTGCTGGGCGGGATCGACGGCGTTGTGGAAGCCAAAGCGGTTTGAGGGGTTATCGGCTGCGGGCCGGATAAAGGAGGACAAGCATGACAAATATTGCAGTGTTGGGGTATGGCACCGTAGGATCGGGCGTCGTGGAGGTGTTTTTCAAGCATCGGGACAGCTTGCAGAAAAAAGCGGGGCAGGAGCTGGATTTGAAGTACATCCTGGATGTGCGTGATTTCCCGGACAGCCCTTATGCCGACCGGTTTACAAAAAATTTTGAACAGATCGCCAACGATGAAACCGTCAAGGTGGTGGCGGAGGTGATCGGCGGGCTGGAGCCGGCCTTTACCTTTACCAAAACCTGCCTGGAAAATGGGAAAAGCGTTGTGACCTCCAATAAGGAGCTGGTCGCCCAGAAGGGTGCGGAACTGCTGGAGATCGCCAGAAAACACCATGTCAACTACCTGTTTGAAGCGAGCGTAGGGGGCGGGATCCCGATCATCCGGCCGCTGCATATGTGTTTGGCGGCCAATCAGATCGATGAGATCGCAGGTATTTTGAACGGGACGACGAATTTTATCCTGACCAAAATGATCCGCGAAAATATGTCGTTTGCAGACGCCCTGGCGTTGGCACAGAAGCTTGGCTATGCCGAACGCAATCCGGCCGCCGATGTGGAAGGGCATGACGCCTGCCGGAAGATTTGTATCCTGGCTTCCCTGTCGTTCGGAGAACATGTATATCCGAAGGATGTTTATACACAGGGTATTACCGATATCACGCTGGAGGATGTGGCGTATGCAGCATCCTGCGGATATGTAATCAAGCTGATCGGGCGTGCCAAACGGGGGGCAGACGGCGGGAAGATCAGCGCAATGGTCACCCCCGCCTTTATCCGTCATGAAAGCCAGCTGGGGACGGTGGACGACGTGTTCAACGGCATCCTGGTGCGGGGCGACGCGACCGGGGACGTGGTGTTCTATGGCAAGGGCGCGGGCAAACTGCCGACCGCTTCGGCTGTGATGGGGGATATCATCGAATGTGTCAAAGCGCTGGATACCAGCCCGTCGCTGCGCTGGAACCCGTCTGCGGGCGGGAATGTGGCGCCGCGGGAAGAAAATGTGACGGCGATGTACCTGCGGTGCCGCTCGGATACGGTCATGCTCGCGCAGGCAGCCAAAAAGCTGTTCGGGGAAGTGCAGCCGCTTTCGCGCGAGGGACAGCCGGCAGATGAATATGCGTTTATTACCCCGGAAAAGACCGAAAAGGAACTGGATGCAGCCATCGCCAAATTGGCGGGGATGGATGTGGAGATCCTGGGGAAAGTACGGGTGCTGGATTACTGATGCCGGAAACGATAAAATTGCGCATACCGGCCACCAGCGCGAATATCGGGCCGGGGTTTGATTCAATCGGGTTGGCGGTCGACCTGTATAACTATGTGAGCATGCGGGAATATGAGGGCTGCCGGATCCTTTCGCTGGACGGGGTGCCGGTGCCTGTGGGCGAGGATAACCTGATCTATTCGACCGCCAAACGGTTATATGAACTGTGCGGGATGCCGTTTAAGGGGCTTGAAATCTGCCAGGAAAACAATATCCCGTTTGCGCGCGGGCTGGGGAGTTCTTCCGCCTGTGTGATCGGGGGGCTGAAAGGCGCAAACCTGCTGATGGGCAAGCCAGTTTCGGACGATGAACTGATCAATATTGCCGCAGGGATCGAGGGGCATCCGGATAATTCCACCCCGGCATTGGCCGGCGGACTGGTGACGGCGGTATTTGAACAGGGCAAAGTGTATTATGTCAAGCAGGAGATCCGGAGCGAACTGCATTTTGTGGCTGTCGTGCCGGATTTTGAGCTGAAAACTTCGGTCGCGCGGGGGGTACTGCCTGAAACGGTCGCGCGGGCGGACGGGGTGTTCAACCTGGCGCGGGCGGCGCTGATGTCGGTGTCGCTTTACAGCGGCAATTACCGGAACCTGCGCGTGGCGGCGCAGGACCGGCTGCACCAGCCTTACCGGCTGGGGCTGATCCCAGGCGGGCAGCAGGTGATGGACTGCTGTTATGACCTGGGGGCGTATGCAGCTTTTATCAGCGGCGCAGGGCCTACGATCATGGCGATCGTCGACGCGGGGCTGCGGGACTTCGGGGACTGCGTTGTCCGGCAGCTTTCCGAACTGGGACTGCATGGATGGAAGGCGCATACACTGTCAATAGACAATATGGGAACCGTGGCGCTGGAGGGTTAGAGCGGGTGCGGGGCCTGTGTAAAAAAAGATCAATTTGGAGGAATTTTGGATGAATCTGGTGGTACAGAAGTTCGGCGGAACATCTGTCAAGGATGCGGAACGTGTCTTTAATGTGGCCAAAATTGTCACCGATACTTATCAGAAGGGAAACAATGTGGTGGTTGTTGTTTCCGCGCAGGGGGATACCACGGACGATCTGATCGAAAAAGCGATGGAAATCAATCCCAACCCTTCCAAACGGGAGATGGATGTGCTGCTTTCGACCGGTGAACAGATCTCAATGTCCCTGTTGGCTATGGCGATCGAAAAGATGGGTTTCCCGGTCAAATCGCTGACCGGCTGGCAGGCAGGAATGCTGACCGATTCGACCCATGGCGCCGCGCGCATCCGCAGGATCAATAAGGAACGGCTGGATAACGAACTGGCAAAACGCAATATCATCATTGTGGCCGGGTTCCAGGGGATCAACCGGTATGACGACATCACTACTTTGGGCCGGGGCGGGTCGGATACGAGCGCGGTGGCTTTGGCGGCTGCGATGCATGCTGACCTTTGCCAGATCTATACCGACGTGGACGGCGTATATACGGCCGACCCGCGGCTGGTAAAAAGCGCGCATAAGATGGATGAGATCACTTATGACGAGATGCTGGAACTGGCGACACTGGGCGCAGGGGTACTGCACAACCGCTCGGTGGAAATGGCGAAAAAATACAATGTGAACCTGGAAGTGCTTTCCAGTTATACCAAGAATCCTGGCACCAAGATTAAGGAGGTTGTCAAATTGGAAAAAATGTTGGTCAGAGGCGTTGCAAGGGATAACGATGTGGTACGCATTTCGATCGTCGGCGTGCCGGATCAGCCGGGGGTCGCTTTCAAGATCTTTTCCCAGCTTGCCGCCAAAAAGGTCAATGTTGATATTATTTTACAGTCGATCGGTCGGGAAAACACGAAAGATATCAGCTTTACCGTTTCGCGTTCCCACAAACAGGTGGCAATGGAATTGCTCGAGGATATCAATGAACGCATGGGCGGCAAGGGTGTGATCTGCGACGACAATATCTCGAAGGTGTCGATCGTGGGCGCGGGCATGCAGACAAACCCCGGGGTCGCTTCCAAGATGTTCGAGGCGCTGGCGGAAGCTAATATCAATATCCAGATGATTTCCACCAGCGAGATCAAGATTTCTGTCCTGGTGGCGCTGGATGACAGCGACAAGGCGGTCAATGCGATCCATGATGCGTTTGACCTTTAAAAAATAACGTACACTGAAAAAGCGTGCGGCGGGGATATGAAATCCCTGCCGCACGCTTGCGTTTTTGATGGGAATACCGTATACTGGTCTTGTGAAACGGCTGTACAGCAGCCGGAATATAGCGGATTAGGGGGAAGAAATATGGATACAGTACGCCAGATGATCGAGGAATATTTAAATGGGGAAAACTGGCGGTATGATTACCGGGAGGACGGCAATTATTTCATCATGCGCATGAACATGCGCACAGTGGATTATGCGACCTGTGTGATCCAGCTTTACGACAACCTGGACTTTATCGTATACACCATCTTCCCAATCAAAGCAACCGAAGAAAAAGCCGCTTCGATCAACGAATTCCTCTCGCGCGCCAATTATGGGCTGAAGATCGGGAATTTTGAACTGGATTTTGAGGATGGGGAGATCCGTTATAAAAATGCGGTCGCATGGAACGGGAGCGCGCCCGACCAGGAAAGCCTGGACCGGATGATCAATATCGGCTTCAGCATGGTGGACCGCTATGCGCCGGGGATCCTGGCCATCCAGTACGGCAGCGCAGACCCAAAAGCAGAGATTACAAGGATCGAAGGCGAAGAATAAAAAAGGGATGGTATACATCCCTTTTTTATTTCATGGGTATGATTGCCGCGGCAGGTATATCAGATCAGTTCGATCCAATTTTCGCGCCGCTTGGCCGCCTGCCCGATGATGGCGCTGCCAGGGCAGACTGTCAGGAGTCCCGCCAGCAGCTGTTCAGCGTCGCGCGCCGGGACAGCGGCCAAAAGCCCGCCAGAAGTCTGCGGGTCGGCGGCGATATCCTGCAAAGCCCGCGCGACGCCGGCGTTGGCCTGTACTTTATCCTCCAGATAGGCTTTGGTGCCGTAAACCCCAGCGGGCAGGACGCCCATTTCCGCCAGTTCCCGCGCTTTCGGCAGGATGGGGAAACGGCTGGAAAACAGGCGGATGGTTACCCCTGAACCGTAAGCCATTTCATAGGCATGCCCGAGCAGCCCAAACCCGGTCACGTCGGTGCACGCATGCACCTCACACCGGGAAAGCACCGGCGCGGCAGCTTTGTTGAGGGCGGCCATACTTTGGGCCGCCGGCGCGAACTCCGCTTCGGACAACAACCCGGCTTTTGCCGCTGTCGTCAGGATGCCGGTGCCGAGCGGTTTGGTCAGGATCAGCAGGTCGCCGCTGTGTGCGCCGCAATTTTTCAGGATGCGGCCCGGATGGGCAAGCCCGCTTACGCATAAACCATATTTTGGCTCATCGTCTTCGATGGTGTGCCCGCCGGCAAGGGTCGCCCCGGCTTCCCGCACCTTATCTGCACCTCCTGCAAGGATTTGGCTGACCGTCTGCGGGGGCAGGCAGGCGGGGAAGCATAACAGGTTCATCGCCAGTGTGGGCGTTGCGCCCATGGCGTAGATGTCGCTGAGCGCATTGGCTGCGGCAATCTGGCCGAACAGGTATGGGTCGTCGACGACCGGCGGGAAAAAGTCGACCGTCTGCACCAGCGCCAGGTCCTCACTGAGTTGGTAGACGCAGGCGTCGTCGCTGGTTTCATATCCGACCAGCAATTTGGGATCATTGAATTTTGGTAAATCGCGCAAAACTTGCGCGAGGGCCCCAGGGCCAACTTTGGCCGCTCAACCAGCCGACCGGGTCATCTGGGTCAAACGTTTCTGCAGTTCCGCCATGCCATCACCTCCCCGCATAGCCTTTTGGAAAGGCTCTTTTCTTTCATTATACCCTTTTGCGTCCAAAACGCAAGCGCCCTTTCGGCGAAATGCATCCTTTCATAAATTGGTCAAACCGGCTTCATATTTATGGGTTAAAATAAAAAAGTATTGCCCCGCCCATGAGGTCCGGATGCCAGGCTGGCTGGCAGGACACGCACTGTAAAACCGCTTTTGGAGGTGGACAGGATGCTTCGGTTTGTGCAACTTGATATCCCTGTGCAAAAAGGGACGGCCGTCTGCATTTCGGGCGCGGGCGGCAAGACGACCCTGCTTTACCAGCTTGCGCGGGAAGCCGCACAGGCGGGGTTTGCTGCAGCGGTGATAACCACCACCCATATTATGTTCCCGGACGAAGCGGATTTTCAGTATCTGGAACAGCCCGACCCTACAGCGATCCGGGCGGGCAGGGTGGTGTTTGCCGGGACGCCTGCAGCCGATGGCAAGCTGGCGGCGCCGGATGCGGGGATGCTCTGTTTTTTACAGGCGCAGGCGGATATCCTGTTGGCGGAAACCGACGGTTCCAAACGCCTTCCGATCAAATTTCCGAATGATACCGAACCGGTCCTGCTGCCCGGCGCGGCAAAACATATTGTTGTGATGGGGCTTTCAGCGTTGGGCAAGCCGTTGGGGCAGGTCTGCCACCGCGCTGGATTGGCATGCCGGGCGCTGGGATGCGGGATGGACGAGCCGGTCACACCGGAGCTGCTTGCCCGTCTGATCCTGGCCGGATATGGGGGATTTTGCCCGGATGTGCTGCTCAACCAGGCGGACACCCCGGCTTTGCAGGCGCAGGGGGAAACGGTTGGACGGCTTTTATATGACGGCGGTATCGGGAAAGTGACGGTATTATCATTGAATCAGGGAGGTTTTGGGGATGCTGGTATATATGAAAGGCGCAGGTGATCTGGCTTCCGGGGTCGCACACCGGCTGCATCGCGCGGGGTTTCAGGTGATTATGACCGAAACGGCGCAGCCGACGACTGTGCGGTGTACGGTGGCGTTTTCCCGGGCGGTCTATGAAGGGCATGCCGAGGTGGAAGGGGTGACGGCGCGGCTGGCTGCTGATGCGGATAAGGCGCTGGAAACGGTAAAAAACGGGGAAATCGCAGTGCTGATCGACCCGGATGCGGCTTCGCTGCCGGTGATCCGGCCGGATGCGCTGGTGGATGCGATCATCGCCAAAAAAAATCTCGGGACAACGATCAGCGACGCGCCGGTCGTGATCGGGCTGGGACCGGGATTCACCGCCGGGGTGGATTGCCATGCGGTGGTTGAAACCAAACGCGGGCATGACCTGGGACGGGTGTTATATACCGGAAGCGCCGCGCCCAATACCGGTGTGCCGGGCAATATCGGCGGGTATACAGCCGAACGGATCATACGCGCCGCCAAGGACGGGATATTTATGCCGCAGAAACGGATCGGGGAACTGGTCCGGGAAGGCGACCTGCTGGCTGTGGTGGATGGCGCGCCGGTTTATGCGAAATTGAGCGGCGTTGTGCGCGGGATGCTGCCGGAGGGCACGCCGGTCCATGCCGGGATGAAAGCGGGGGACATCGACCCGCGCGGCATGGTGGAGTATTGCTGCACCATTTCAGACAAATCGCGTGCGATCGCGGGCGGCGTTTTGGAGGCGCTGCTTTTCCTGGGCAGGCGCAGCGAAGGAAGCCGATGGGAAGTTTTGCCCGTTCATTGACAGCGATTGCGGGAAATGCTACAATATCCACAAAAATCAAGGCCCTTTTTTGTGCGGGAGCGTGGGCCCGCAAACGGGGAAAACCAACAGGGGGGTTTACATATGAAAAAATGGTTGGCTGTTTTTCTTGCAGTTTCCATAGCTGCTGGCAGCCTGGCTGGCTGCAACCGTAACCAGGAGGATTCGGAAAGTTCGCAGGCATCCTCTTCCGAGCCGGAAACCTTTACCTACCACAATGGTACCTATGAGGTGTCGTATGCGGTGCCGGCGGCAACGGACGGCACACTGGATTATTTGACCATCCAGATCGAAGATGATGAGATCAGCGTAGTGGAATATGGGCTGCAGGAGTCCGATGCGGCAGATGCGGCTTCCTCACAGGAAGCGGAAAGCAGCGAAGCGGATGCAGCCGGTACGGCGGACGCATCTGCACCTGCTGCGGAAGAAACCCAGGAACCGGAAAAATCCCCGGATGATTATGCGAAGGAAATTTTGAAAGCCTATGAAACAGCGGGGGATGTGGAAGAAATGGACCCGGTCGAGGGGGCGCAGGAACATACCTACCGGTTTATCCGCATGATGCGCACCGCCCTGGAATTTGCCGAAGCGGGGGACACTTCACCGGTGACGCTTGGACGGTATGCGGATGGTTCTTACACCTACACCATGGAGGATTATAACCGCGACGGCTGGCAGGAATATGTCTCGCTGACAGTGAAAGACGGGCTGCTGGTCCCGGAGAGCGTCGCCTTTAATGCAAAGAGCCAGGAGGACCCCCAAAAAACCATCACCGAGGATGAAACCCTCAATGAAGGGGAAAACGGCCCGGCGGTTTATTATCCGGCCATTGTTGAAAGTTATCTGGAGAATGAATCCGACCCGTCGGCAATTACCGTCCCAACCAACGGGGACGCTGCCGTCAAGACCTTTCAAAAGCTGATGAATGCGCTGCTGCGCGGGATGATCTCCGGGGATGAAACGGAAAAAGAAGTTTCCCGGTTGGTGGATGGGAAATATACTGTACGTTTTTCCGAAGCGGATGAAAACGGCTGGAAGGATTATCTGGAAGTGGAGATCAAAAATGGGAATGTGACTATCCTTGCCTTTGATGCGGAATCTTCTACCCAGGAAGGGCTTTTGAAATCCGAAGCAACGGAGGTTTCCACCCGGATGAAGGAAGCGACCGGTATTACATTTTCCGATGCGGCCCAAAAGCTTTCGGACAACTGGGAAAAAGCGGATGGGGATGTGAAAAAGGTCGATACCGTGGTGGGGGCTACCGTGTCCTCCAACAACTTTAAGATCCTGCTTGGAGAACTGCTGACCACAGCTGCCATTGAAGGCAACAGCGAAGCGCCTTTGGAGGTGGCACGGGTGGAAGCTGCGGCGGTGAAATCCGAAGGCTAGGCGGTATTT
>CALXGW010000104.1 GCA_944387965.1 uncultured Anaerotruncus sp.
CCCGATGCAGTCGCCATCATGAATATATTCCACTGCCTGTTCGGCACTTACAATTTTAAACATGTCCTGATCTTCCCATCCATCTGTTTGTTGCTGTATTTCCGCCTACGGGCGGCTGCAAACAGCCAAAGCTGTTTGCTCCTGCGGTTATTATAGCATATCCGTATCGGAAAGCAAAGAAAAACCCGATGGCCCATATGCCGGATTTTCAAAAAACTTTCCCGCTTACGGCTCCAGGCTGTCAAAATATTTGCGGAATCCCGCATGACGGGCATATCCCAACTGTTCATAAAACTGGTGGGCGCCGGAAAGATGTGCGCTAGATACCAGGACCGCATAAGCGCATCCATTTTCCCCAGCCCACTCTTCCAACCGCATAAATAACTGCTTCCCGACCTGCATCCGGCGGAATTTTGGGCTGACCACCATATTTTCAACCACCATAAACGGCCGGCAGCCGCCGCAGAAATCCCGGCACAGCACCCCCATGACCGTCCCGGCCAGTTTCCCATTATATTCCGCTACCAGCAAGCAATATCTGGGATCATCCTGGATCGCGGCAAGCTGTTTTTCCAGCGCGCACAGGTTGGAAGGCTCATCCACCAGTTCTGACAGCAATCCCGCCAGCGCCTGTGCGTCAGACACCTTTGCCTTGCGCAGATATAATTCCATCCTGTCCCTCCTTCTGCCTGCCATACGAAAAAAGGCCCCGTTTTGGCCGGGGCCCTTTGGTCAGCGCAATTCAATGGTATATTCAAACGCATATTCCTGTTGGAGCGCTTTCACCTTTTCTTCATTATCTTCGATAAAGGTTTCGGTATAGACCGATTTGCCCTGTTTTTTATAATCATCCAAAATCTGGGTCAATTTGTCCCAGCATTCTTTTTGGCGGGCTTCCTCTTCTTCCTTAATATCGATCACAAATTCACGATGTTTTGGGATCCTGCATTTCATAACCGTCACATTCCTTCTTTGTTTTTAGCCGGCAAAACGCCATGTCCTTATTGTAACCGCCGATCCTGTTCCGGTCAAGGGGTGTAAAACGGAAAAATCTATCTGTAATGTGGGCAAAAGGTGAGGGCTAGTATTGCGGAAAGAAACATGCTATACTATGCACAAATATGACAGCTGTGATTTTTACATCAACCGTAAAACAATCAAAATATTTTAAAGGAGGCTTATCCAAAACATGGCCAAAGACAAACGTGCCGGGATTTCCCTGATCCCGAAATTGATCCTGCTGCTGATCATTGTCGGTATATTGGGCATCAATGCAGTTTATATGATCAATGAGCAGGAACAGGCAGTCGTCACCACGCTGGGCGCCCCTTCGATCGTGAGTACCCCGGGGCTGCATTTCAAAATCCCGTTTTTGCAGCAGGTACATAAGGTTTCCACCGTTATCAATGGATTCCCGATCGGGTATGTGCCGGAAACCTGGGAATCCATTGAATCAGAATCGCTGATGATCACTTCAGATTATAATTTTGTCAACGTGGACTTTTTTGTGGAATATAAGGTATCTGATCCCATCAAATATCTTTATGCTTCCCAAGACCCGGTCACGATTTTAAAAACCCTTGCCCAAAGTTATATCCGCGATACCATTGGGCTGTATTCGGTGGACAGTGTAATCACGACCGGCAAAAATGAGATCCAGGCGGAAATCCGTGAGAAATTGAGCGAACGGATGGAACAGGAAGATATCGGGCTGCAACTGGTGAATATCACCATCCAGGACGCGACCCCGCCGACCCAGGAAGTCTTGGAAGCGTTCAAATCGGTTGAAACGGCAAAACAAAGCAAAGAAACCGCAATCAATAACGCCAATAAATATAAGAGCGAACAGGAACCGGCTGCGGAAGCTAAGGTGGATGAAATCCTCAAGGAAGCACAAGCCACCAAACAAGGGCGCATCAATGAAGCGGAAGGCCAGGTGGCCCGTTTCAATTCCATGTACGAAGAATACACCAAAAACCCGCTGATTACCAAGCAGCGGATGTTCTATGAAGCGATGGAAGAACTGCTCCCGAATTTGAAAGTCATCATTGACGATGGCAGCGGTTCCACCACCAAATTCCTGCCGCTTGAGCCGCTCGGCCAGGTTTCGGAAGAAAAGGAGGGTGCGTAATGCAAACACCGTTTCAAAATGCAAATATGCCACAGTCGCCGATCGACCTGGATGCGGAAAAAATGCGTTCAGTAGGCAATGCTTTTAAAAAAGGGTTCGGCCGGTTTTTGAAAATTTTTATTGTCTTAGCCATCCTGTTGATTTTGCTTTTCAATACCCTGGTCGTCACCAAACCTAACCAGTATATGCTGATCCAGCAGTTTGGAAAGGTGGTCACTGTCCGTTCGGAAGCTGGGTTGAGTTTCAAGCTGCCGTTTGTCCAGACGACCCGGCCGCTTCCAAAAACGGTTTTGTTATACGATCTGCCGCTTTCCGACGTCATCACCAAGGATAAAAAGACGATGGTTGCCGACAGTTTTGTGCTTTGGCGGATCAGCGACCCGTTAAAATTCATCCAGACACTCAATGGCAGCGTATCCAACGCGGAAGCGCGTATCAGCACGATCGTTTATAACTCGATGAAAAATGTCATCAGTAGCCTGAGCCAGGCGGAAATGATCAGCGGACGGGATAAGCTGGCTGATGCGATCTTTTCAAATATTGGCAATGGCCTGGATCAATATGGGGTGGAACTGACTGCAGTGGAAACCAAACATCTCGACTTGCCGGACGACAATAAGTCTGCGGTTTACGAGCGGATGATTTCGGAACGCAATAATATTGCCGCTTCCTATCAGGCGGAAGGCGAATCGGAAGCGCAAAAGATCCGTACGGAAACCGATACCAGCATTTCGGTCAAAATTTCAGAGGCCCAGGCGGATGCGGAAAAGATCATTGCGGAGGGTGAAGCAGAATATATGCGCATCCTTTCCGAAGCATATGCCGACCAGGACCGCGCAGATTTTTACAGTTTTGTGCGTTCGCTCGATGCGGCCAAGGCATCCCTTTCCGGGGAAAATAAAATCCTGATCCTCTCCCCGGATTCCCCGCTCGTACAGATCTTCTACCAGGATCAATGACAAATAATCTGCTGCCGGGCATCCCAATCTCCATCGGGCTGCCCGGCAGCAGAAAAAACTTGCTTCCTGCTATTTTATTCTTGACACATGCCATAGAATATGGTAAACTGAAATGCGTTGAGCGAATCGCTCGCGACAAAAAATTGCGGCAGTGCTGGAACTGGCAGACAGGCACGTTTGAGGGGCGTGTGCGCGAGCGTACGGGTTCAAGTCCCGTCTGCCGCACCAAAGTAGACAAAAGTCACGTATAACGCTAGTTATACGTGACTTTTGCTTTTGATTGACATTATATCCAATGTAAGGTGCTGGAAATTAGGTATTATCACAATAAAACTCATGAAGATGGACATGA
>CALXGW010000105.1 GCA_944387965.1 uncultured Anaerotruncus sp.
CATAATGGTCATCCCGAGGGAAACTTCCAGGTTGGTGGGGTTGCCGATGCAATCCCCAGCTACTGTAACAAAGGTGGTGGATTGCGGTTTGTTATAAATGACTGCCCGGGCCAGATGGATCAGCGCCCCAACTCCAACGAGCAGGGAGGATTCATCCCGGAAAAATGCCCGCGATGCCTGGTATTCCGCGGGATAATGCCCGCGGATGCGTTTGACCGGAAAGCCTTCGATCGTACGCGGAATCTTGATTTCCAGATCGGACAAATTTTTATATACAGCAAAAAAAGCTTTTTTGGCAAAGGTCGCTTTCTGCAGCAGACGCAGCCCGGCGGCTGCAAGCGCCTGGTTTTTCAGCAACGGGTTGAGCTGGCTGGAAATATATGGCTCATCGTCGATCGCGTCCCCGACCAGCGTATGCAGCGTCTGGCCGCGGGCAATATTGATCTTCTCGACAAGCGTTTTGCCGTCCCGCTCGTCAACGATGTTTGCTTGCCGTGCGATCTTCAGGATCTGCATTGGGGTGAGCGCATCGACATCCGCGACCGGTTCCCCAGGCATTTGGACGCCAATGGTATCCGCATTGAAAAATTCGCGCAGGTCACGGGAAAGCGCAGGTTCCTTCCGTTGCTGCAAGACAATACCTTTATAAATAAATCCTGCCATAACAACCTCCGAATAATCAAAACAATCAAAATCACATATATTGTTAAAAAGGGGGTGGGCCTATGGAATCCAGGCTGCCAGAACCGTTCCGGTTCCTGCTCCATATCAATGGGGCAGCGATGGATCTGCTGGGAATACCGGTCCAGATGCCAAGGCAATCGGGGAAAGATCAAATTTCCCATCAAAAGCCGGCAAAGGGGAAACCTCATGGATTGGAGCCGTTCCTGTCAAACACGGCATTTTACATAGAAGCATATCCGACCGCCGGCAGCAGTTGCATTTTCCCGCCGGCAGAGATACAAAAAAGCCCGCAAAAACCAGATCCACCGGATACCGGGATACCGGCGGTCTATGTATTCGATGATATCGATCAGGTGATCGAAGGGGCGATGCGGCTGTTCGCGCATAGCTTCGGGCAGATCAAAAAAAGCGCGCTTTACCGGTTGGGGGAGCATCTGTTCCTGGAGATTTTTTTCCCCAGGACCGCCCAGAACCGGATTTTATCCATCCTGGACGAATATGCGCCCCGCTGGGGGACAGATGAAGCTGCTGCCGTTTGGATCGAAGAACATGCTTCCCCCGTCATGGAAGAACATGCAGTCGACCTGCTTTGCGCCTATTTCGGCTGACCGACTCAGACAGCGGCTTGTGCATGCGCGCGCAGGGATTTGACCGCTTCGGCGTAATCCGGTTTCCCAAACAGGGCGCTTCCGGCGACAAAAACATTTGCCCCCGCAGCGCAGACCTGCCCGATCGTGTCATTCGAGATCCCGCCGTCCACTTCAATGTCCATGGCCAGCCCCAGCCGGTCACATTCTTTACGGATCGCAGCAACCTTCGGGCACATGTCCGCCATGAATTTTTGCCCGCCAAAGCCCGGTTCAACGGTCATGACCAGCACCATGTCCAGCTGGGTGAGATATGGGAAAGCTGCCTCAGCCGGCGTTTTCGGTTTTAAGGAAATGCCGACCTTTTTCCCTTTGGCTTTGATGCTTTGGATGGTAGCCTGCACATCGCTGTCGCTCTCAACATGGAAGACGATCATATCCGCCCCGCTGTCCGCAAACTGGGGGGCGTAGGTGAGCGGGTCGCTGATCATAAGGTGCACATCCAGGAAAGCGTCAGTTTTTTTACGCAGGGAGGCAACGACCGGCAGCCCAATGGAAATGTTGGGCACAAAATGCCCGTCCATAACATCCACATGGATCATGTCTGCGCCCGCTTGCTGCATGGCGCGTACTTCTTTTTCCAGGTTCGCAAAATCACAGGAAAGGATGGACGGGGAAATCTGATAAGTCATATGCGACACTCCTATATTGCAAAATCAATGGATTTTTCAGCAAAACATGTCCGAAAGCATATTTTAACTGTTATAGTATACCGTAAACCATGGCGGATTGCAAGAAAATCGCAGGAGAATTCACAGCTTGTTAATGGTTGCAAACGGCTGCAACCCTCAAAAAAGGGTGTGAACTGGGGGCAGGCATCCGGCTGTCAGCCGGTGTTTGGGGCCATAGGATATCATAAGGGCAATCTGTGAAAAACTATTGACATTTTTATCAATATTTGCTAAAATGATATGCGTCGCCTAAATCCTGCGGGTGTAGTTCAATGGTAGAATGTCAGCCTTCCAAGCTGAACACGTGGGTTCGATTCCCATCACCCGCTCCATCGAATATCCCAGATCCGAGGGAGGTTGACTTGCGCCAGTAGCTCAACTGGATAGAGCAACTGCCTTCTAAGCAGTAGGTCGGGGGTTCGAGTCCCTCCTGGCGCGCCACGCCGGAGCAAGCATCATGCTTGCTCCGGCTTTTTATATGCCTGCCATTATGCAGGCATATAAAAATATCCGCCCACCGGCCAGCCGGTAGGCGGATATAAAAAGTATGCAGCATTTGCCAGAGCCGGTCAATGACGCCGGTAGGTGGAGGGGATAAACAGCATGATGATCGGGAAGATTTCAAGGCGTCCTGCCAACATATCAAAACTTAACACCAGTTTGGAAAGATTGCTGAAAGGGGCATAACTTCCCATTGGGCCGCAGATGCCAAGCGCCGGGCCGATATTATTGAAGCAGGATGCGACTGCCGTAAAATTGGAGATATGGTCGTATTGATCCAGAGAGAGCGCCAATACGCTGAGTGCAAACAGGAAGATATACGCGGTAAAAAAGCAGGTGACGCCCGAAAGGGTCTGGCTTTCCAGCGGCTTGCCTTCGAATTTCAGCCCCCGTACGCTGCGCGGGGAAAGCAGCGTGCGCATGCCGCGCACAGCGTTCTTGAACAGGATGGCGACGCGCGAAACCTTGACGCCGCCGCCGGTGGAACCGGCCATCGCCCCCACGAACATGATGAACACAAGGATTGCTTGCGAAAAGACCGGCCAGGCCATATAGTCGGCGGTGGTATAGCCGGTGGTGGTGATGATGCTGGAAACTTGGAAAAAGGCGTAGCGGAAGCTTTTGAGCAGGTCGCCGCTGAAAAGCGGCAGGATATTCAGCGTGATCAGCGCAACCGCCGCGGTGATGATGCCCAGGTACCAATGCAGCTCTTCGCTTTT
>CALXGW010000106.1 GCA_944387965.1 uncultured Anaerotruncus sp.
TTATCATCCCATACCCTGAGCTGGAGGAAAAAGTCAACCAGATCTTTAAGACCCATCCGCTGCGCGCCCAGCTGAAAAAACGCATTGAGATGCGCACCGCGGATGAACTCAACCGGTTTGTCTTCAATGCCCACAGCGACGTCATCATCGCCCGTGGTTATACCGTTTACGGCCTGCGCAGGATGATCCCCGACCTGCCGGTGATCGAGCTGCCGATCACCGCCTATGACCTGATCCGCTCGCTCAACGAATGTATTTCTCGCTATGCGCCGCAGAAGGTCGCTTTCATCGGGAATTATGCAGCGCTCGACGATGCCGCTGAATTGGGCAATATTGTGCGCTGCGGGGTACAAAGCTATTATGCCGCTTCGGTGGAAGAAGTCGACCAGGTGGTCGGGCAGGCTGCTGCCGACGGCTGTACCGCTTTTATCGGCGGCTATTCGGTCAACCTTTGCTGCGCCCGGCGGGGGTTGCCGTCGGTCACCATCCAGACCGGCAGCGAGGCGATCAACCAGGCACTGGACGAAGCCATCCGCACGGTGGAGGTCATGCGCATCGAGCGGGAACGCTCGGAGATGTTCACCACCATCACCCAGACGGCAAAGGACGGGATCCTCTATGTCGACCCCCAGCAGATCATCAAGATCGGCAACCCTGCCGCCATGCAGCTGTATGCCGGGCATGAAAAAAAGCTCCCGGGCCTTTCGCTCAAGGAGACCTTCCCGTTTTTATCCGAACTGGTGACTCATACCCTGCGCGCCGGCACCGAAATGCCCAACCAACTCATCCGCTGGAAAAATAACACCATCAACGCCACCCTGCACCCGGTCATCATCAGCGGGCGCAAAAGCGGCGTGGTCATCACCTTCCAGGATGTCACCCAGATCCAGCAGGTGGAGATCCAGATCCGCAAGAAACTCAGCGATAAGGGGCTCAATGCCCATTACCATTTTAAAGATATCGTCCATGAGAGCGCCGAAGTGGACCATGTCATCCAGAAGGCGCAGAAATTCGCATCTGTTTCCTCCAATATCCTGATCGAAGGCGAAAGCGGCACCGGCAAGGAACTGTTCGCCCAGAGCATCCACAATGCCAGCAGCCGCTGCAATGGGCCGTTCGTTGCGGTCAACTGCGCCGCCCTGCCGGAAAACCTGCTGGAAAGCGAACTGTTCGGCTATGTGGAAGGGGCGTTCACCGGGACGATGAAAGGCGGCAAGGTGGGCCTGTTTGAACTGGCGCACAAAGGCACCCTTTTCCTTGATGAGATCTCGGAAATCCCATTGAGCATCCAGGGCAAGCTGCTGCGGGTATTGCAGGAACATGAAGTCCGGCGGCTGGGGGCCGACCGGGTGGTTTCGGTGGATGTGCGGATCATTGCGGCCACCAACCGCAGCCTGAAAACCATCACTGCCCAGGGCGGTTTCCGGCAGGACCTGTTGTACCGCCTGGATGTGCTCAAATTGTTCCTGCCGCCCCTGCGCCGGCGCACCGGCGACGCAAAGGTCCTGTTTTTCCACTTTTTAAACAGCTATTACCGGCAGATCGAGCAGCCGGTCCCGCAGATCGCGCCATCTGCCATCGCGCTGCTCTTCAGCTACAAATTCCCAGGGAACGTGCGTGAATTGCGCAATGTCGCTGAACGGCTGATGGTTATCTGCATGGATAAGCGCGAGATCTCGGAAAATGATATGCGGGAAGCCCTCTATCCGGAAGAGCTCCCCGCAAAACCGGCTGCAGCGGAGCTTCCCGTACCGGCCTATTATGGGGATGCCGAACGGGAATTTTTGATCCGCCAGCTGGAAGATGCTGATTATAACCAGACCCTGGCCGCCGAGCGGCTCGGCGTCAACCGTTCCACCCTTTGGCGCAAGATGAAAAAATACGGCATCCGGCGCCCCTGAATATCTGGGCTGCCGGCCCTGCTTTTTGGCGCGCTTTATCATTTTACTACAGAAAACCCACATTGGCAAATCCTTGCCGCAGGCAGGGGGCGTGCCGGCAGGAAATACCGGCACGCCTTTTTTACCTGGATATTTTGCAGGAGAAATGTGCATTTGTCACAGAACCGGCAGCCGGTACCTGATATAATCAAAACAATCGATTCAGAAGAGGTGCTGGGTATGGAAACAGTCAAGAAAAGAGTGCGGAAAAAAGCATATGTCGGGCAGAATGCCTGCGTGGCATGCGGATGCTGCGTAAAGGTCTGCCCAATCGGGGCGATCCGGATCGAAAAAGGCGTCTGGGCGCAGGTGGATATGGAAAAATGTGTGGGCTGCGGCAGATGCGCGGCGGAATGTCCGGCTTCGGTCATCACCATTCGGGAGGCAGCGGTATGAAAAAACATTGGTATGATTATTTATGGATCGCATCGGCGGCCTACCTGCTGCTCGGGTTTTTCAATATCCTGTTTGCCTGGTTGGGGCTGCTGTGCTTTTTTATCCCGCTGATCATTTCGATCGCCAACGGCTCAAAGGGCTACTGCAACCGCTACTGTGGGCGCGGTCAGCTGTTCGGGCTTTTGGGCGGCAGGTTCGGGCTTTCCAGGAAAAAGGATATCCCAGGCTGGATGAAAAGCAAATGGTTCCGGTATGGGTTTTTGATCTTTTTCTTTATCATGTTTTTCCAGATGCTCTGGAACACCTGGCTGGTCTTTTCAGGCGCGCAAAATCTCAAACAGGTGGTGACACTGCTGTGGACCTTCCGGCTCCCGTGGCATTGGGCTTATCATGGGACGCTGCTGCATCCGGGCGTAGCCCAATTTGCTTTTGGGTTTTACAGTGTCATGCTCACTTCCACGGTGTTGGGGCTTATCACGATGGTACTTTTTAAACCCCGTTCCTGGTGCGTTTATTGCCCGATGGGGACGATGACCCAGCTGATCTGCAAAGCCAAATATCCCAAACAGCCGGCAGGGGCTGCGGGGGACACGGATGGAACCGGCAGATAAGAGAGGAATCTATTAGAATCATAGGGAGAGGATCAATATGGGATGGTTGGATTTTTTCAAGGGACCGGATATTGACGCCGGGGTGGCGCAGTTTTTAGGCACGCCCGGCGCTGCCCTGTTGGATGTGCGCACCCCGCAGGAATACCGGATGGGGCATATCGAGAGCAGCCAAAACCTGCCTTTGCAGGAAATTGCCAGGGCAGCGCAGCTGTTCCCGCAGAAAGAAACGCCGCTGTTCATTTACTGCCAAAGCGGCGCACGCAGCCGTTCGGCAGCAGCCTATCTGAAACGGATGGGATATACGTCGGTCAATGACCTGGGCGGGATCAATCATTATCATGGAAAGGTAGTCGGTGGCATATGAAAGTTGTAATCGTAGGCGGGGTGGCTGGCGGCGCGACGGCAGCGGCCCGTATCCGGAGATTGGATGAAGACGCGCAGGTGATCGTTTTTGAGCGGTCGGGATATGTGTCCTATGCAAACTGCGGTTTGCCGTATTATATCGGCGGGGTCATCACCGACCCGGAAGAGCTGACCTTACAGACCCCGGAAAGCTTTTGGGAGCGGTTCCGGATTGATATGCGGGTGCGGCATGAGGTGACTGCAATCGACCCTGCCCGCAAAGTGGTAACGGTGAAAAATTTGCAGTCCGGGGAAACCTTTGAAGAAAGTTATGACAAGCTGCTGCTTTCCCCCGGCGCGCGCCCAACCCAGCCCCCGCTGCCCGGCATCGGGATCGAGCGGCTGTTCACCCTGCGCACGGTGGAAGACACCCTGAAAATACGGGAATTCATCGACAAACATCATCCGAAATCGGCTGTACTGGCCGGCGGCGGCTTCATCGGGCTGGAATTGGCGGAAAACCTGCGGGAACTGGGGCTGGATGTCACCATTGTCCAGAAACCGATGCAGCTGCTCAACCCGCTGGATGAAGAGATGGCCTGTTTCCTGCACGCCCAGATGCGCAAGCACGGCGTACATCTGATGCTGGGCCACCTGGTGGAAGGGTTCCGGCAGAACGGGGAACAGGTGGACGTCCTGCTCGAAAGCGCATCCCCGCTGACGGCGGATCTGGTGATCCTGGCGATCGGCGTGACGCCGGATACCGGGCTTGCAAAAGAAGCCGGGTTAAAATTGGGCATCCGTGGCAGTATCCTGGTCAATGACCGGATGGAAACTTCCGTGCCGGATATTTATGCGGTCGGAGACGCCGTGCAGGTGCAGCATGTCGTCACCGGGGACGCCGCCTTGATCTCGCTGGCAGGCCCCGCCAACAAGCAGGGGCGCATTGCTGCCGACAATATCTGCGGCGGGCACAGCCGGTACGGCGGGTCACAGGGCAGTTCGGTCATTAAAGTGTTTGAATTGACCGCTGCTGTCACCGGTATCAATGAACGCACCGCCAAACAGGCCGGGATCGACTGCGACAAGGTCTACCTCTCCCCCGCCAACCACGCGGGATATTATCCGGGTGGCAAAGTGATGGCGATGAAGGTGCTGTTTGAAAAAGGGACGGATAAGTTGCTGGGCGCACAGATCGTCGGCTATGACGGGGTGGATAAGCGCATCGACGTGCTGGCAACCGCCATCCATGCCGGTGTGACGGCGACCGGCCTCAAAGACCTCGACCTGGCTTATGCCCCGCCCTATTCTTCCGCCAAGGACCCGGTCAATATGGCTGGGTTTATGATCGAGAACCTTTCCAATGGGACCCTCCGGCAGTTCTTCTGGGACGAAATCGACCAGCTGCCGCGGGACGGCAGCGTGACCTTGCTGGATACCCGGACGGTGGAAGAATATGCAAAATGGCATATTGACGGATTCATCAATATCCCGCTGGATGAGCTGCGGGAGCGCATCGGGGAACTTGACCCGCAAAAGCCTGTTTATATCATCTGCCAGAGCGGGCTGCGCAGCTATCTTGCCTGCCGCATCCTCTCGCAGAAGGGCTTTGCCTGTTATAATTTCTCCGGCGGTTACCGCCTTTACCAGGCGGTACGGCTCGACCGCTGCGCGCCGCAGCAGGCATGTCCCTGCGGGATGGATAAAGACCCGGTATAAAAATGGAAATAAAATTCCCCTGGTATCGCAAAACGGTACCAGGGGAATTTTATTGATCGCGCAATTTTTCCAGGCCAGCTGCGTCGGCGATCTCTATCAGCCCGCGGCCGAGCCGTACCAGCCCTTCGCTTTGAAAATACCGCAGCATCCGGGTCACCATTTCGCGGGCGGCGCCCAGATGGTTGCCAATCGTTTCGTGGGTCAGGTGCAGCTGCATGCTGCCTTCCAGGGCGGATTCCTCCAACAGGAACCCTGCCAGCCGCTTGTCAAAGCTTTTCCACATGATCTGCTCGATCAGCCACATCACTTCGGAAAAACGGCTGGCCATCACCTCGTTGGTATAATTAGCCACCGCCAGGGATTCTTCCATCAGGCTTTTATAGACATTGGCCGGGATCATCCAGGCTTCGGTATCCTTTTCAGCCTCAACTGTGATCTCAAACTGGATACTGCGCATCACGCAGGCGGCCGAAAACAGGCAGATATCCAGCGCAGAAAGCCGGTAAATGGTGATTTCCCGCCCCTGTTCGGACAGGATATATGCCCGCAGCTGCCCGGAATGTACCAGCAGCAGTCCGACACAGTCGTCCCCTCCACGCGAGATCACCGTCCCTTTTGGCAGCCGCCGGCAGACCGCCGATTCCCGGAGCTTCTGTTGCTGCCCGGGCGTCAGCTGCCCCCAGACCGGGAAATCCTGCGCCAAATCCATACATGTACCCTCCTTGCCTATCGCTTGCCTTTGCCGGCACCGGCTTTGCCAAACCCGCCGGGAAGAAATAAAAGGCGCGCGGCAGGCAGTCCCCTGCGGCGCGCCATAAAATTGGTCAAAACTCAGTATTTATAATAGCTGTCCGGGATCGGCTTGCTCAGCTTGCTATCCAGGCCATCCAGTGTACCGCCGTTTTTCTCTTTGGCTTCATCCTCGTCATACCATTCGCCGTCTACCTCATAAACTGTGTGGGATTCACGCCATTTTGCACGCCGCTCGGCATACTTGTCAGCTAACTGGTCTTCCTTTTGATCCTGTTTTTCGGATGAAAGCATCTTCGGCAGGGTGTAGCTGCCCTCATACAGGGTGCAGTTATCCCAAATCACCAGGTAAGGACGGTCAAAATTCTGCGCAGAAAGGGAAAGATATTCCGGGTAGAGGTCGGTCTGGCCGATATCACAGGTGCCCAGCCGGATGTTATCCAAATAATAGGTGATCGCGCCGCCGCTGCACAGGACGATCAGGGTATGCCAATCCTCTTCGACATAGAGGCTTTCCTCTTCCTTATCCCCATTGGTGAATACCTGCACCGTCTTCCAGCCGCTCGACTCATATGGGTCGACCACATTGACCAGCGGCGAGCCGGAGCCGCCTTTGATCAGGGCGATCGCCGGGGAAACATCCACCGGGTTGCCGCTGCCGTCCACCAGGTCGACCCGGAACTCAGCACGTTTCTTCAAGCTGCTGTCCGAAAACCAGGTGTCGTCCACGTTGATCCTGACCGTAGCCGTCCAGGTGTTGCTTTCCGGCATATCCACGATCATTTTGCGCCCCTGCTGGGCATAATATTTATCCTTCTGATCTTCCGGGCGGTTGCGGTAATACCCGGAGGAACCCAGCGCCATATAGAGCACGCCGTCGCTGACGTCCCATTCTTCCGGTTCATAACGGTCGGCAACCCATTTTTCGCTGGAATCTGCTTCTTTGGTAAAGGTATCCTGGGTCAAAACAGTAGCAGCCGATACCGGCAAGGTAAGCAACCCGCCCAGTATCAGGGCTGCGCACAAAACACTCAAACCCCTGCGCATCATCAACGATCCCTCCTGCAGAATGAATATCAAATCCTTATGTATAAAATAGAAAAAAACCATTATAGATATCAGTATACTCTTTTTTCATGGGAAATCAAGGACAGGCCGCGAAAATCTATGGAAAATGCAAATGATGGGGGAAAAGATACAAAAAAACGGGAGTGGAGACTGGCCGGAAATGAAAAATTGCTAAAAATTTATCAAATTTACAATTGTTTTTAAAATTTGCCTTGAAAAATTTGGAAAAGAAGACTACCCTAAATTCTAAAATCCAAGCCGGCAGGGGGGGTGCGCCGGTATCCGCCCGGCCAAAAGCCGGTGAAGGGAGGAATCTTATGGAACGGACGATACACTTTTTGGTGGAGTGCGACAAGCGGGGCCGGCAGATGGTCGAGCAGGCGGCCGAACAACGCCAAAAAGCTGTCAGCCAGATGCAGGAGGAACGTCAGAAGATGGCTGACAGCTATCAGCAGCAGGCGCAACAGCGGCTGCAGGATTACCGCCGGCAGGCGCAGCAGGAACAGGAAGAACAGTTTGCCCAGCTGCGGGCCGCGCATCTTGCCCAGCTGGAGGCACTGCGGAAAAATTACCAGGAAAACCGCGAAAAATGGGTCGCGGAAATGGTTTCGCGGTGTATAGGCAGGTGATCCGGGATGCCGCAAACTGCAAATGCCATTATTACAAAGGCGCGTACCCTGTATGGCCGGATGCTTGCGCCTGCGCAGTATGAGGAACTGCTGCACCGGCAGAGTGTGCAGGAGGTCTGCGCTTATTTAAAAGAAAAAACCACTTATGCAGGGCTGCTCGCCAATGTGCAGGAAAGCGCCATCCATCGCGGGCAGCTGGAAAACCTGCTGCATAAGGATATGTTTTACCAATATGTGCGCCTGGCCCGCTATATGCCCCAAAAAAGCAGCGCTGCCCGCTTTGTCGTATTGGATATGGAGATCGAACTGATCCTTTCCCGGCTGCGCGGGCTGGTTTCCCATAAACAGGAGGACGCCGTGATCGCAGAACTGCCTGCATTTATGGCGCCATACGCCTCCTTTGACATCTACCGGCTGGCCAAAGCGGAAACCTTTGCTGACCTGACGGATGCCCTGGAAGGGAGCAATTATGCCGGCCTGCTGCGGGAATGCGGCAGCCCAGATGCCGGTACCGGCATCCCGTATGCCGCATGTGAGGCCAAGCTGCGCACCTGGTATTTCCAGACACTGCTCAAGGACGCCAGCCGCACCGCCCATGGACGCACCCGCAAGGAGCTGCGGCAGATCCTGAGCCTGCGGGCGGAGGTCATGAACCTGCACACCATCTATCGGATGAAGGCATATTTCAACGCAGGGCCGCAAGCCATCCGGCAGCTGCTGCTCCCGG
>CALXGW010000107.1 GCA_944387965.1 uncultured Anaerotruncus sp.
AAGATGCCGCGGGTTCGAATCCTGTCACCTCGACCACGTCGGAATGGAGTGCATTCCATTCAAAAAGCCCGGTCTTCGACCGGGCTTTTTTGATACCACTTCGCCATTCCTCTTCTTCCGCAAGAGGTCACGCCTGCTCCAGCGGCTCGGTCGCAGGCTCCCTCACGGTGCCTTTGTGGCGTTACCAATCTTTTGTGGGGTATTCGATATACCCTTTCCGATCTAAGCCGACCCTCTATCCCAGTGTTTTGATAATCCGGGCTTTATCATCAGAATTGATGCTGTGGTTCGGATGATTTGTTTTCCGGTAAAACTCCCGTTTGAACGATCATGACAAGAAAATTCCCATCTTGCCCTTGCCTTTTGGATTTTTATGGCTTAAGATAAATGTAATTCCCGGACCGGTTTTGCATGATAGGTACGAATCCAAACGGTTTTCTCAAAGCTGCAAGAGCCCCCTTCACCCATAAAGAGAACGGAGATCCTGGAAGAACGGCTTGTGAAAAATGAAACGGAATACGCTGGCATGCACTGGGAATTGTTTTTATCATCACAGCATGTCTTCTTATTGTATTTAAACGCCTTTTCATCGGTACGCACATGAGGATATGCCAAAAAATATGTGATTGTCGAAATTACTTCCATTTTTCAAAACGTTTTTTATGATTGTAGGCAACTCTTTATTTGATCGGGTGAAACATCCGCAGGGATTGCTGAACCAGCATAGGGGTTCCATCCAATAGAAAAATGATCCATAACGCCGCTGGGGTTTGGACACCACAGGCCCCGACAGGCTGTTTCGTGTTAGGAGGCGGGGCTGGGATGGCATCCCATCAGGATTTTGTAGATTATGTGGCCGAGCAGCTGCGGGAGGCGGGTATCATCCGCAGCCGGAAGATGTTTGGGGAATATGGCCTTTACTGCGATGGTATATTTTTTGCTGTCATCTGTGACGACCGTTTTTTTGTCAAGATCACCCCGGAAGGTGAAGCGGCTTTCCCTGACCTGCCGAAAGCTCCTCCCTATGCGGGGGCGCGGGACTTCTTTCTGCTGGAAGATGTGGAGGATCGGGCGTTGATGACCGAACTGGTTCGTATTTCCTGCGAGGCGCTGAGGAATATGCCGCCAAAGAAAGGGAAAAAACGGGCGCCCCAATGATATCGCGAGCTTATAAAGCGCTTAAAAAGGGCCATCCTATCTGATTGAAAAGCTTTTTCAAAAAATACCGATTGGGAAACAAATAAAATGGAGGCACTATATGGAACCAAAGGTTGTAATTCGGAATGAAGAAAAGAGCGATTGGGCTGCAGTAGAAGATATCACAAGGAAAGCTTTTTATAATCTCTATCTGCCGGGATGTGTGGAACATTATTTGGTCCATATCATGCGGGAACATCCGGATTTTATCCCGGAACTGGATTTTGTTTTGGAATGGGATGGGAATGTAATCGGCAACATCATGTATACGAAAGCAAAATTGATAGATGAAGCCGGAAAAGCAAAGGAAATCTTGACATTCGGGCCTGTTTGTATCCTTCCGGCTTACCAGCGCATGGGATATGGGAAACTGCTGATGGAACACTCTTTTCAGAAAGCGATCCAATTGGGATATGATGCGATTGTGATATTTGGCAGCCCCAGAAATTATGTCAATCGCGGGTTTAAGAGCTGCAAGAAATATCATGTCTGTATTGAAAATGGCAAATATCCGGCGGCAATGCTGGTAAAAGAACTCATCCCGCATGCGCTCGATGGCCATACATGGATCTATCAGGACAGCCCTGTTATGGCAATCTGTGCAGAAGACGCGCAATCTTATGATGATACCCTCGAACCAATGGAAAAGAAATATCTTTCCTGCCAAGAGGAATTCTATATTATGAGCCATTCTTTTGTAGAGGAATAACAGGTCCGGCAAATTCAGGGCGCAGGCCCAGCCGTACCGGCGGCGGCAAAAATAAAATTATGGAGCGTGCCATCTGCCGTAAAAAGGAGCACGGCAAAACCTGCCGCATATATGGGCAACGATGTGCTGCCGCTGTGATCCAAGATAGCTACCAGCTCCGCAAAGCCTTTTTTCACAACCAAATCCCCTTATTCTGTATGATCGGTTTCCATATACAGTATAAGGGGATTTTGCATTTGATCGTCCGCTTGACCGACGGCAAATCCATTTACCCCAACAGGCTTTGGTCAAAGGCAAACAAAGCTTCATTGATTTCAAAAATGTTATAATTCTGATGGGCAATAAAATATTCTACAATGATATCGGACACACTGGCATGGGAGAACGTAAACCCGGCTTTCTCAAGCATTTCCCGCACCTCATCCAGCGGCAGATCCAGGGCGATGGCAAAGGCCATGGCAGTTGGTTTTGAGGGCCTGTAATGGATATCTGAACGGATTTTGGAGAACAGCTTGCGGTCAAGATTGGCTTTTCTGTAACACTGGGCGTCGGTGAGCCCCCGTTCATCCATCTTTTGCAGCAACATCCGGGAAAAGCTTCCCTCCAGATGCCCCGGGGCTTGGTCAAGGCTTCCGGGAGCCGGACAGGAAGCAGCCGTCCATTGCCCTGCCGTATAGCGTTCGCTGACATAGGCGTCGATCTCGGCAAAAAGCTGCCTGCCGATGGTATAAGACGCCCGGTCAAATATGACCAGCCAAACGGTCATATCATGGGACAGCAGGAAGTCCGCAATGGTGTCCACCGCAACCCTTAGGGCCTGATCTTTGGGATAACCATAGACCCCGGAAGAAATGAGGGGGAAAGCCAATGTTTCACACCGATTGGCCAGGGCCAATTCCAGGGAAGAACGGTATGCACTGACCAGCAGTTCCCGCTCACCGTGGCCGCCGCCCCGCCAGATAGGGCCCACCGTATGGATCACATATTTTGCCGGCAGACGATAGCCGCCTGTGATTTTGGCCTGCCCTGTCCTGCAGCCGCCCAGGGTACGGCATTCTGCCAACAGCTGGGGCCCGGCAGCGCGATGGATGGCGCCATCCACGCCCCCGCCGCCCAACAGGCTTTCATTGGCAGCGTTGACAATGGCGTCCACCCGCATTGAGGTGATATCATTTTGTACGATATAAAGGGGCATTGCGACACCTCCTGCAGTTTGATGATCCCATCATACCATACCCATCTTCAGCTGGCAACGGTACAGATCTTTCCCGCATACATCATAACAAAAGGCCGGCGCCTGTTTAACGGCGCCAGCCTTTTGTTATACAATCCATTCAGAATTTCACCGTACGGCTGGGTTCCGTGAAGGAGGAAAAGGTAGCGGTAACATCTTCCAGGGCAAAAATCATCGTGTTGCCGTCGCCGGGGGCATACATGGCCCGCAGATTGGGATAGGCATCCAGCATGTGCTCCTGGGCGGCGACTTCAGGCACCTCCACAGCTTTGGCCGCCAAACGCAGCCAGCGCTTGCCGTCAAAAGCACAGATCTCCACCTGCGGGTGTGCAAGCATTTGTTGCGCCACATCTTTTTTACGGCCGGTCTGGATGGTGAGCTGCCCATTGAAAAGATCAATGGTGCCGAACGGGCGTACCCGCGGCTGTTCCCCGTCCATTGTGGCAAGGTAATAAGTATCGCAAGCTTTCAAGAACGCATAGACTTCCTCCATGAGGCATACCTCCTTTTTTTCTCATTTTATACCCACAGCCGGTACAGCGTCAAGGTTTTACAGCCAAACGGAAGAATTTTGGATTTGTGCCATACGGGGACTGCCAAACAGCTAAGCGCCCGGCTTACGGCTGTTTATACAAGTCACCTGCTGCTGCATCTTTTCCCCCTGGGGAAACCGCTGATCCCGCCCGCATATTGCGGGATCATTGCCCATCGCCTTAGGCAAAGCCATCTGCCCGCCTGCCGGCGCCTTTTATGCCCCGCTTTAGTCCTTTACAAATATCCCACTTCCTGATAGAATGATAGCATGCCCTAAAACATGAAGGGATCATAACCTCCCTGCTCCTTTTTCAAACAACACACCCGTTTCTATTTTTACGCATAAAACAAGGAGGCGGATCTCATGCTTGGCAATATGGACCCTGGCGTTCCCCAAATCAACCTGCTGGCGGTCTATGTAGCCAACGGTTTAGGGTTTTCCCTTTTACTGGCTGTCCTGTATGGCAGGCATAAAAGGCTGTGGGACCGCTCGCGTGATGGAATGATATTCCGTTGGATGTGCCGGATTTGCCTGCTTCTCTGTATTCTGGACACGGGCGGCTTCACCCTGGAAGGCAAACAGTTTCCGGGAGCCCGTCAAGTATCCATTATAAACCGTGTCGTCATCCTGCTATTAGCGGTTATCCTTTCTTATCTGTGGATATGCTATGTGAACTATAAGACGCTTTTAAATCATCGGCAAACGCGGACAAACTGTTTGCTTGCTGCCATCCCGGCTGCAGCAATCGGTTTGTTTTCGTTAGCGAACCTATTTTTCCCCATATTTTTCTGGGTAAATGAGGCGAATTATTATTATCGTACCGCATGGTTTTTTCTCCCTTGGATGGTAGTATATGGATATATGGTATGGGGGGTATTCCAATCCTACTGCGCACAGCGCCGGGTGGACCGTCGCCTGTTCATCCCCATGCTGATGTTCCTGGCCCCGATCTGTGCGGGAAGCCTGATCCAGCTGTTTTGCTATGGGATCTCCCTGGTTTGGCCTTCGGTGGCAGTGGGCCTCACATACCTTTACATCAATCTGCAGAGCGAGCAGGCATATCTGGATCCGCTGACTAGGCTGTATAACCGCAACTATCTGCTGCATTATATGAACCATATCACTAGCTGGGCCAAAGGAAAAAGGCAGATTACCGGGGTCATGCTGGATATCAATGACTTCAAGAGTATCAACGATACCCTGGGGCATACCGAGGGGGATGCTGTGTTGCAAGCGGTAGGCGCTCTTCTGCTCCGTTCGGCGGGAAACCATGCTGTGATCCGATACGGCGGCGATGAATTTGTCATCCTGTTGGAAGACCTTTTGCCCGACGCTGTCCAGGCTACCATTGACACGATCCGGCAGGCTTTGCAGGCCTATAACCTTTCCCGCGCCCCGCTGCCGCCGGTCTCTTTTTCTATGGGGATCGCAAAGTTTGACCACACGGACATGTTCCAATTTTTCCATGATATGGATATGCGGATGTACGAACAAAAACACGCGTTCTATCTTTATAAAGAAAGCCCGCAAACCCCTTCGGCAATTTGTAACGACAGGGAAAATAAGGATGCTTTTGTATGAAAAAAACTCGAAAACTGTCCGGGCTGCACGGAAATATCCTCAATGGGCTATTGCTATTTTTTGTGGCAATATTGCTGGTATCAGTAATTTTTTTGGTGCGCATCAAGCTGCTGCAGAATACACAGCGGCTTGGTATGGCGCTGGCCCATAGTTATGCGGTGGAAGAAGAACTGAATATCAGTTCGCTGGAAACCAACCTGATCCTGGCAAGCCAGTTTGTGGACGATATTCTCAGCGATGGCGGCAACCCTGCCGCTATCCAGGGGTGGCTTACTGGCTATTTTTCCAAATTGACCGATACCATCGGCGACGGGCTGGTGGATTTTTATGCAGTCATCGACGGGGAAATCGTAGCTGTTAACCCCTGGGAAGGGGACGCTACCTATCCATTTGCGCAGGCGGATTGGTATCGCCAGGCGATTGGGGCGGGTGGTTCCGTGGCACGCAGCGAAGTATATGAGGATGCTGTGACCGGCCAGAAGATTTTTACCATTTCCAAAGCCCTGGGCACGGATGGAGATGTACTGGCCATGGATGTCTATATCCAGAATGAATCCCTCCATAATACCATCCGTTCCCTGCCGGAGGATTATTCCTATTTCCTGTGCGACGAAGGTGGGAGCCTGCTCTATTCCATGACCAAATGGGGCATCGACAGCCAGAAGGGCCAGGAGTATATGGATTATATCATGGCCGGTATCGCCGACGGTTCCCTTCTGGCCTATGATTCCTTTGTAGAAGATACGGAAGGGGTTGTAAGGGGCGTCTATTATCAGGTCATGGATAATGGCTGGACGGTGATCCTGACTATCCCCACCAAACATATCCTGATGGGCGATCAAAATACCTTTATCTATGTCCTGGCTGGATTGTCGCTGATCCTTTTCCTGTCGCTTGCTGTAATGACCGTCCACGACTCTTTCCGGAGCCATACCATGAAAAAGGCGGATGATACCGTCCGCATGCTGGGCGATTCCTTCTATGCGATCTATCGGGTGAATTTTCGGGACGGCAGCTATGAAGGCATCAAGATCTATCAGGATTTGCTTGACAAGGTGCCTGTAAAAGGCAGTTATGCCTTCCTGCTGGAAACGATGCGCCCGCTGGTAAAGCCCAGTACCTTCCGCACCTTTGAGGTGAGCTTTTCGTTGGAAAATATCCAGAAGCGGATCGAGCGGGGCGATTTGGATTATGGCGGGGATTACCAGCGCCGGTTCGGCGGTACCTACCGCTGGGTCAATATCCGTACCCTTTACAACCGGGATGTATCCCCTAACGAAGTGATCCTCTGTTTCCGGGATGTGGATGAAGAAAAGCGGCGGGAGCTGCAGAATATGATTATCCTGCAGGACGCCCTGGACGCCGCCCAAAAAAGCACAAAGGCAAAATCGGAATTTTTCAGCGGCATGTCCCACGATATGCGTACCCCGCTCAACGCCATTATCGGCTGCTGTTCCCTGGCGGAAAAGAGCCACGATGCCGGGGAGGGCGGCAAGGTCCGGGATTATCTCAAAAAGATACATTTTGCAGCTAACCAGCTTTTGGAGCTCATCAACGATATTTTGGAGATGTCCAGGCTGGAGGCCGGGAAACACAATCTGGATGAGCGGGAGCTGGATCTGGCAGATCTGCTCATCACTACTGCCGATATTTTCCGGGATCGAGCCCAGGAGGACGGCAAATTCCTGGAGGTAAACATCGACTTTCAGGACCGGAGGGTGATCGGCGATCAAAAAAAGATCACCCAAATCATCAATAACCTTCTCTCCAATTCTGTCAAATACAGCGAACCGGGAGATTTTATCCATTTGGATGCCAAACAATTCCATTTTCAGCAGCACAGCAAATATCAAATCATTGTGGAAGACACAGGCATCGGGATGTCCCCTGGATTTTTGGAACACCTGTTTGATCCTTATTCCCGTGAAACCACCTTTTCCTCCCGTTCCACAGTCGGGACCGGGCTGGGGATGTCCATTGTCAAAAGCCTTGTCCAGCAGATGAGCGGTGAGATCTCTGTGGAAAGCAAGCTGGGGGAAGGCACCCGCTTCACAGTGACCATCCCGCTTAAAACGGTACGCGGCCAGGAAGAAACAGCGTCCGGCATCCATGCGGAAAATACATCGCCTTTGGAATCTTTTGACTGGGCCGGGCGGAAAATCCTGGTGGCGGAAGACAACGAGCTGAACCGGGAAATCGTCACCGAGATCCTGCATCAGTTTGGGGCCGAGGTATTGCCGGCAGCCAACGGCGCCGACGCTGTCCAGATATTTCTTTCCGCATCCCCCTATTCTGTGGACGCCGTGCTGATGGACATGCAGATGCCGGTGATGGATGGCTGCGAAGCGGCCATCGCTATCCGCAGCCTGGGCCGGCCGGATGCTGCCGGAGTCCCGATCATCGCAGTGACCGCCAATGCCTTCGCCGAAGACATTGCCCGGACCACCCAGGCGGGGATGGATGAGCATATCTCCAAGCCGATTGATGGCAAGGTCCTGCGTCAGACGCTGCAAAAGCTGATTTCGCAATGGGATCGCGCCCGTGAAACGGCCGAAGGATAAAAAACAGGCGGGAGGGCTAACAGTTGAGTGTTTCTAGGGAAGAAAGTATCCTTATTGTGGATGATGACGAGCTGAATCGCGCAATTTTGGCGAATATATTCCGTTCGGCGTATCATATCATTGAGGCGGAAGACGGCCAGGCCGGGCTGTCTGATATCCAGGCGCATGCAGATTCCCTGAGCGCAGTCCTTTTGGATGTTGTCATGCCAAAGGTCAATGGGATTCAGGTGCTTCGGCAGATGCACCTGCTGGGGCTGACCGAAAAAATCCCTGTTTTCCTGATTACGGCCGACGCCGGCAGCGCTACCATGCGGGAAGCTTATGCGCTGGGGGTAATGGATGTCATTCTCAAGCCGGTCATCCCCTATATGGTCCAGCGGCGGGTGAATTCGGTGGTCGAATTGTTCCGTGCCCGGCGCAAGCTGAGCGCAGAGGTGGAGCGGCAGCGGGACCAACTGCTGATACAGGCCCAGCAACTGGCTGAAATGGGCATGGGGATGGTGGAGTCGCTTTCCACCGCCATTGAATTCCGAAGCGATGAATCCGGGGAACACGTCCGCCGCATCCACGACATCACCTGCCATCTGCTGCACACAACCCCGTTGGGCGAAGGGCTTGCGGAAGACCAGATCAAGCTCATCGGCTTGGGCGCCATTACCCACGATGTTGGCAAAATTTCCATTCCCGACGCTATTTTGAATAAACCGGGGCGGCTGACCCCTGAGGAATATGAACTCATGAAGACCCATACCATCAAGGGCGCTGAACTGTTGTCAAGGATCCCCCAGATGCGGGAGCACTGCGCTTACCGCTATGCCTATGACATCGCCCTGCATCATCATGAACGCTGGGATGGCGGCGGGTATCCGCATCACCTCGTGGGGGATGAGATCCCGATCTGGACACAAATCGTTTCACTGGCGGATGTATATGACGCACTTGTGAGCAAACGCTGTTATAAAGACGCCCTCGCTGCAAACACGGCGGTGGATATGATCCTGAATGGGCAGTGCGGCGTATTTAATCCCAGGCTGCTGGAATGTTTCCGCAAAACAGAACCTGTGCTGCGCAGGTTTTACCAGCCTGCGAAAGGAGTATGACTATGGATGGAACCAAGCGGCAATTGCTGGCCGCGGCGGGTATCGATGTGGATGACGCCCTTGACCGCTTTTTGGGCAACGATACCCTGATGATAAAATTCCTTCTGCGCTTTCCGCAAGACGGGAATTTTTCCCGCCTGCGAAACGCGATGGCCCAATCGGACGCCGCCAGTGCGTTTGAGGCTGCGCATACCTTCAAAGGGGTTGTGGGCAACCTGTCCATGCAGGAGCTTTTCAGCCAGGTGAGCGCCATGGTGGAGGACCTGCGCAGGGGGGACCTGCGTACGGCTGCCGAGCGGATGCCTGCTTTGGAAAAAGCATACGGACAGATCCTGGAGGCCCTGGCCCAGTTGGCCTGATCCAGCCGGGCAGGCTTGTTTTACAAATGAATCTTTGGGCAAAACCGCCGAAAGGCGGCGACGCAAAGCTGTGAGTCTACGGCAAATGGTTGCTATGATCGTCAGGCTGCAAAAACTTTTTACCAGCAGGTGGAAGCTTTTGCAGCTTTTTTTATTGGGGGTGACAATGAAACGTGAACGAAGTGAATCGGCAGGAAAAGAAATATCTGATAACTTTGGCGGATATGCAGCAGCTTGCAGGCCGCCTGGACCAGGTGATGCTGCAGGATCCGCACAACGGCGCCGGGGGATATCTCATCCGTTCGCTCTATTTTGATACCATTGACAACCGGGATTACCAGGAAAAGCTGGATGGGATAGAGCTGCGCCGAAAAATCCGCCTGCGCGTCTACGATCCGGCAGCGACGTTTGCTATGCTGGAGATGAAGCAGAAGGAAGGCCATTATCAGAAAAAACGCTCCCTGCGTGTGGGACGGGCGGACGCCATAGAGATCGCCGCCGGTGAATACCGCAGCCTACTGGGATATGACGACCCATTTGCAGCGGAATGTTATGGGCTGATGCGGATGCGATGTTACCGCCCCGCAACGGTGGTGGTATACCGCCGGAAAGCCTATATCGCCCGGGAAAACCGGATCCGCATCACCTTTGACCATTCGATCCAGGCCAATGAAGCCTGTTTCGACCTGTTTTCCCCAAATCTCAGCCTGTATCCGGTATTGGATCCCTTTCTCGGGATACTGGAGGTAAAATACAACGGCTTTTTACTGAGCTATATCAAAAAGCTGGTCAGTACCGCCAACCGTTCGGAACAATCTGTAAGCAAATACTGCCTGGCCAGGAGTGCCGGTTTAAAATTCAGTCTGTAAAGAGAGGTCCTGTTTTATGAGACAAATCCTGCTGGAACTGCTGGAAAATTCCGGCCAATTGGATCCCAGGACGATTTTCCTGCGCATGGCCGTTGGGACTGGGATTGCATTTTTCATTTACCTGTCCTATATGATCTCCCATGAGGGCAGTATCTACAGCAAAAAATTCAATGTTTCGCTGATGGCCCTGACCACCGTTACCACCGCGGTCATGATCGTCATTGGAAACAATATCGCCCTTTCCCTTGGTATGGTGGGCGCCCTGTCCATCGTCCGCTTCCGTACTGCCATCAAGGATTCCCGTGACACAGTCTATATCTTCTGGGCGATCGTGGTGGGCATCTGCTGCGGCGCCGGCGATTTCCTTGTGGCCGGCAGCGGCAGCGCCTTCACCTTCCTGGTCCTGCTGATCTTCGGGCGGATCAAAAACGATGACCGGCTGCTGCTCATCATCCGTACCGCCCGGGCCAATGAGGAACGGGTCGAGGCGCTGATCTTCCAGTATTACGCCCGAAAAGCCAACCTGCGGGTAAAAAATACCACGGATACCACCGTGGAATTCATCTATGAGTTGAGCCGCCGGACCATGGGAAGGATGGAAAAGGATCGGAAAGGCGCCCAGGCCCGCAAAAGCATTACCGATGCGCTTTATGAGATTGGCGGTATGGAATACTGCAACCTCGTGATGCAAAATGATGAAATCAGCAGCTGACCTTCTGGTCGGGAGAGGAGGCAACCTATGAAATATCGGATCACAGGGGTGTTGGCCATGGCATTGATGCTCCTGTCGGTATTTTGGGTTTCCGCCCTGGACGGCGAGGGCCCCAAAAACCGGGTCCATCAACACCTGACCGCCCGCGGGCCGGACGCAGGATGCGACTGCGATGGCAGTGAACTGTGTACCCATCTGCCGCTGGTCATCATCGATACCCGCGGGCAGGAGATCCCAGGCAAAGCCACCGGGGAAACAGATGCTTTCGGCGAAACCATCAATACGCTGGCCGCAGACGGCCGGGATGTGATCGATGTGGATTTTTCCATTGTGGATAATCCGGACCGGAACAACCACCCATCGGACACCGCGTCGTTGTCGTCCTGTGCGCAAATACGTATCCGGGGCCACTCCTCCCGGCTTTTTGAAAAAAGCCCTTATCAGCTGGATCTTGTGGATGAAAACGGCCAGGATGCCCCGGCAGAGGTGATGGGGATGCCTGCCCACAGCGAATGGGTATTGAATGGCCCCTATCTGGATAAGTCGCTGGTGCGCAATTATATGTGGTACAACATCGCCGGGGAAACCATGGAGTGGGCGCCCAATGTGCGCTACTGCGAGCTGATCGTCAACGGGGAGTATGAGGGACTGTATCTGATGGTGGAAACGATCACCGACGGGCAGGATTGCCGGTTGGACCTGAGCGCCACCGAACAAAATGTAAAAGCCACCGGTTATCTGCTGCGCGGGGACCGCACCTCTGAGGAAGAGCTGGATGGCGTGCGGGATATTTACTCCTACCTGGAGCGGATGTTCACCCTCCGTACCGATATCCTAATCCGATACCCCCCTCGCTCCAGCCTGACCGAAGAATTGCGCCAGGAGATCGAACTGGATTATGCGGCATTTGAGAAAGCGCTGTATTCTTACGACTATGACACCGATGATTACGGGTACTGGAATTTTATTGATGTGGAAAATTTTGTGGATTATTTCCTGATCAATGAATTTTCCCTGAATGTGGATGCCGGGCGGTATTCCACCTATCTGTATAAGGATCTCAGCGGGAAGTATAAGCTGGCTGTTTGGGACTTCAACAACGCCTGCGACAACTTTGTTGCCGACCCGCTGCCGCCGGACCAGATCAATATGGCCAGCCATACCTGGTTTTTCATGCTTTGCAAATCGGAAATATTTGTAAACCGGATTTTGAAACGGTATGATGAACTGCGCCGGACGGTGCTCAATGAAACCTACCTGATGAATTATATCGATGAAACGCTGGCCTATCTGGGGCCGGCCGTCGAGCGCAATAACCGGCGCTGGAACCAAGCCATGACCGAATGGGAACCCCTTTCCCCTGCTTCGCGCAACGCACACAGCCATGAGGAAGCGGTACAGCAGCTCAAGGAATGGCTGTATGAGCGGGGGATCTGGCTGGATGGGAATATCCACACCATCCAGCAGTATTGCCACCCATCGCACAACAAGGTTTATGACCACTGAGCCTGCAAAGGAGGCTGGATTTGAAAAAATTTATCATCTGCGTTACAATGCTGATTGTGACGGCGATCCTGCTGTGGTACATGTATTATGTCCTGGGCGTGTATATCGACCTGTCCCCCGATACCCCTGTTTCCACCTTCATGAAGGCCGACAGCGATACCATTTATATGGAGCAGGACGGTGAATATCTGCCGTTTGAGATCCGCGGGGTGGATCTGGGCGCAGGCATCCCCGGCAAATGGGCCACCGATTTTGCCATCAGCCAGGAAACCTATCTGCGTTGGTTCGGTATGATCCAGGACCTGGGCGCCAATACCATCCGGGTATATACCATCCTGCACGACGATTTCTATAACGCTTTTTACGAATACAACAGCCAGCGGGAACAAGCAGGGGAAGAACCCCTGTGGCTGCTGCACGGCCTGTGGGTGGACGATTATTCCCATAATTCCCACAAGGATATCTATGATGAAGGGCTTCTGCCCGAGATGATCGGGGACGGAAAAACCATTGTGGATATCCTCCATGGCAAAAAATTCCTGCTGGGACGGGATGGGGACGGTTCAGGTTATTACCGGCATGATGTGTCCCGGTGGGTATTGGGTTATATCCTGGGGGTGGAATGGGAGGCCAGCCTGGTCACTTATACCAACCAGACGCACAGCGGCCAGACCAGCTACCAGGGGCAGTACCTCGCTACCACCGAAGATGCGACCCCTTTTGAGGCCGCGCTGGCCAGGCTGGGGGATGAGATCGTCGCCTATGAAAGCATGCGCTATAAACAGCAGCGGCTGGTGGCCTTCTCCAACTGGCCCACGACCGATCCCTTCCGCTATTCCTTAGTGACCACCACCTACCGGTTCAAAAACGCCGCCGTCAATGTGGAGCATATCCGCCCCACCGGGCAGTTTATCTCCGGGTATTTTGCTTCCTATCATATCTACCCCTACTTCCCTGATTACCTGCAGACCGAACAGGAAGCCAGGCAGTTCACCGCAGATGACCTGGATCTGCTTTTCGGCGATAACCAGGTGGCGGCCCTCGAACACCGCCTTTCCCTGCTCAACGCCCCTGATATCCACGATTATCTGGCCCCGGCGGACTATTATGACACCCAGGGCAGGTATAATACCTATTACGCCTATCTCAAGGCGATCAACAATTTCCACAATATCCCTGTGGTCATCTCCGAGTACGGCGGGACCACCGGCCGGGGCCGCGCACAGATCGATGTGAATACCGGGCGCAGCCAGGGCTTCCTCACAGAAGCGGAGCATGGGCAATATCTGATCGAATGTTACCAGGATATCATGAATGCCGGCAGCGCCGGCAGCTGCCTGTTCTCCTGGCAGGACGAATGGTTCAAGCGGACCTGGAATACCCTCCATGCAGTGGACCTGCTCTATAACCCATACTGGAGCGACTACCAGACCAATGAACAGTTTTATGGCCTGCTCACCTTTGACCCCGGCGAAACCGAGAGCATCTGCTATGTGGATGGGGACCCGTCTGAATGGACGGCGGATGATTTGGCCTGGTCGCACGGTGGGTTGGAGCTTTCGATGAAATATGATGAGCGGTTCCTGTATTTTTATGTAAACGGCTTTGACCCGCAGGCGGACACCCTCTATATCCCGCTGGACACCACCCCAAAAACAGGCAGCACCTATTGCGAAAACTATGATATCCGCTTTGCGCAGCCCTGCGACTTTGTCATCGCCATCGACGGCCAAGACAACAGCCGGGTCGTGGTCCAGGAGCGGTATGAAGTGCTGAAAGCGGCCTACTGGGAATCCTATTATGTCCTGGACCCTTACATCAATAATCCCAGCCGGGACAGCCCGCGGTTCGTGCCCATCCACATGGCCATGAAGCTGGGCGGTATCGTCCCAAATCTGGATATGGATACCCCCGCCGGCGAATCCTATGAAACCGGGAAGCTTCGCCACGGCAACGCCAACCCGGACGCCCCGGATTTCGATTCGCTGGCTGACTTCATGTTTACTGCCAACGGGGTGGAGATCCGGATCCCCTGGCAGCTGCTCAACTTTTCAAACCCATCGGAAATGATGATCCACGACGACTATTACGAGCACTATGGCATTGAGAACCTGCATATCGATGAATTGTATGTCGGGGCGGCGGTGGGAAGCGCCGGGGAACGGATCCCTATGTCGGCTTTCCCGCTGAAGGGCTGGGGAAGGACGGTTACCAGCCATGAACGCCTGAAAGAGTCCTATTACATCCTGCAGGCATACTGGTCCTCTTTGCCGTGATATCAAAACCAATCCGGAAAGGAGATGCTGCTTTGGGCATTGAATGGATCCTCTATTTATACGGCGCCGTATGCCTGAGCATGATCGTGTTCAATGTGGTATACGCCCTCCTTCTCCGCGGCAGCAAACCACGCCTGGAACGGCGGGCCCAAAAACTGCAGGAAGCGGCGAACCGCCAGCTGAAGCGCCTGCAGCGTGGGGAACCGGTGGATGGGCGGTATCTGCAAGACCTTCAGCGGAAACTATGCCGGATCAAAAACCTGATGGCATATGAGCGGGCATTGCGTGCGCTGCAAAGCGACACCCCCTGGTTTTGTGCCTACATAACCCAGCTGCAGCCATGTTTTTTGTACCTTGCTTTCATATATAAAAAGCGCGACCATATCCAGGCCGCCTTCTTTTCCTATTTCCTGTCCTGCCATATGGAGAAAAAGCATATGCCGATCCAGACCATACAGGAGATCCTGCTGGATTATGCGGCCAGGGACAACCTGTATTGCCGGGTCAATGCCCTGCGGGCCCTGTATGCCTTTGGCAGCCCTGCCCATATTGTGGCAGCCCTGAAGCTGCAAGATCAAGGGTCGGTCTTCCTGCACGAGAAAATATTGACCGAGGGGCTTTTGACCTTTACCGGCGACCATGCCCGGCTGATTGCATTGCTGTGGGAAGAAATGCCGTCCTTTTCCCCGCATACCCAGCTGGCGATCCTGAATTATATCCGTTTCCAAACCGGGGATTACGCCAACGAGATGTTTGCCTTGATGCAGGACCCGGAAAAGGACAAGGAACTGCGCCTTGCCGCCATCCGGTATTTCGGCCGCTATCAATATCCCCCTGCGCTGGAACCGCTGCTGGCCTTTACCGAAAACAGCGACCCGCTCCAGTGGGAATATGCTACTGTCAGTGCCTCTGCCCTGGCCCGCTATCCGGGGCCCCGTGTGATCGGCGCGCTCAAAAAAGCGCTGCGCAGTTCCAATTGGTATGTCCGCTACGCTGCGGCAGCCAGTTTGGAGGCCCTGCATATCGATGATACCGATCTGATCGAGATTGTGACCGGCAGCGACCGGTATGCCCGGGAAATGATGGCCTACCGGCTGGAGTCCCGGAGGATGCAGAAAGCGCAGGTGACAAACCGATCATGATGGATATACTCAAAACATTTTTGGATTATGTGGGGATCTTTTTTATCCTGTACATGATCGGATATGCCAGCTTCCTTTTTATGGCTGTTACGGTGGGCTCATCCACCCTCTATCAGCTCAAACGCCGCAATCTGTTCAAAAATGAACTGTTGCAGGAATATTTTGTCCCGGTGACGATTGTGGTTCCCGCTTACAATGAGGAGGTCACCATTGCCGCTACCATCCAGTCGCTGCTGGCTTTGGAGTATCCCCTTTATGAGATCATCATTGTGGACGATGGTTCGCAGGACAGTACCGCCCGCCTTCTCCAGGACGCCTTTGGCCTGCAGCAAATTTCCCGCCCCATCCGCCGGGCAATCCCCTGCCAGCCGGAACTGGCGGTTTTTGAAACGCAGGCGTTCAAGGTGCCGATTACCTTGATCTGCAAAAAGAACGGCGGTAAGGCAGATGCCTTGAATATGGGGATCAACGCTTCAAAATTCCCATATTTTGTCTGTATGGATGCAGATTCCGTCCTGCAGCACGATTCCCTGGAAAAAATTGTACGGCCGGTGCTGGAGGATGGGAATGTGGTTGCGGTGGGCGGGGCTGTGCGCCCCTGCAACGGGGCAAAAATCCAGAACGGGCGGGTCGTTTCCTACCGGATGCCTAAAAAAATCATCCCCTGCATGCAGGTATTGGAATACGACCGCTCGTTCCTGGCAGCCCGCATCCTGTTTGACCGGTTCAACGGCAGCATCATCATTTCCGGTGCGTTTGGCCTGTTCAAAAAGAGTGTGGTCATCGACGCAGGCGGCTATGATCCCACCACAATGGGCGAGGATATGGAATTGGTGGTCAAGCTCCATGTCTTCTGCCGGGAACATGGCATCCCTTACCGGATCCGCTATGCTACCGACGCCATCTGCTGGACGCAGGCGCCGGAAACGCTGGGGGA
>CALXGW010000108.1 GCA_944387965.1 uncultured Anaerotruncus sp.
TGCCATTTCCGTACAGGCAATGGATGTGCGCACAGGGAAATGGTCGGATGAGATTGCAACAGCAGTGGGCATCCCATTTAAAAGCCTTTTGCCGCCAATCTTCCCGTGCAGCCAGACCATTGGGCAGGTGACCGGCCAGGCAGCACAGGAAACCGGCCTTTTGGAAGGGACGCCGGTGATGGCGGGTGCTACCGATACAATCGCGGCATTCTTGGGGTTGGGGATTGCAAAAACCAATGAGGCAGCCGATATGACGGGGACTTCATCCATTGTCTTTTTGCCTTCCAAAAAGCAATTGGAGGACTGTGGGAAGCTATTGCTGAAGCCTTCGCCAGTCAACACGTTCCGTTCTGTATTGGTAGCGCCAGCCAGCACGACCGGCGCCAGCCTCAGCTGGTTTGCAGAAAATTTTTGCGAATCGGAGCAACGTCAGGCTTTACAGGAAGGCTGCACAGTCTTCCAGATCATGGACAGGCAGGCGCAAACAGCATTGCCGGGCTGTGGCGGGTTAATTTATTTCCCATATCTTTCCGGTGAACGAGGGCCGCTGTGGAACAGCCATGCGCGCGGGATGTTTATTGGGATGACATTACAGACCGGCCGGGCGGAAATGATCCGGGCCATTTTGGAGGGTACGTCTTTTGCCGTCAGACACATCCTGGAGGAAGGGCAAAAGCTTGGGGCACAGGTGGACACGGTACGGGCTGCTGGGGGCGGCTGTAAAAGTGATATTTGGCTCAAGATCAAAGCTTCTGTTTTGAACCGGCCGCTGCTGGTGCTGGACGATAAAGGCGTGGACCGGGCAGCATTGGGAGATGCGCTGCTGGCGGGGCAGGGGATCGGCCTTTTTACAGATGTGGAAGGTTTGGTAAGGGATTGCATTAAAATCAAACGGGTGGTTGAACCGGATCCCAAATGGGTGCGGATTTATGAGCAGCTTTATCCATATTACAGGTCTTTTTATGACAAATTGGACAGCGGGCTGCTGGATTTGGAATCGGTAGTAAGCCATTGGTAAAAGAAAAAGAAGGGGTGTCAAGATGAAAGCACTGGTAACAGCCAAATTTCCAGAAAAGTATTATGACCAGCTTTATGAGATCGTTTCAGAGGCCTCGTTTGCCGGACGGGGGCACACAGGGTATAAGCTGACTGCCGAAGAAATGATCCCTGCGATCGGGGATGCAGAACTGGTGATCGACGGGATTGAAGAGATCGATGGCAAGGTAATGGATGCCTGCAAAAATCTGAAAATCATCGTATGTTGCCGGAATGAAGCGTTTGCCAGTATTGATATCAAAGCAGCTACCGAACGTGGGATACCGGTTATTTCAGCGGTAGGGCGCAATGCAGTTTCTGTGGCAGAATTTACGATGGGGCTGCTGTTGGCAGTATGCAAAAATATTTCCAACACCGATTATCTGCTGCGGCATACCGATAAGCTGGCGGGAAAGACCTATCGGGATAAGCCTGAACACGAAAAAAATCCGACCGGTACAACCCCGCCCTCCTTCTGGTCCACCGACCCGACAGGCCCATCCGCCATCTATGGGAACTACCCGGAACTGTTCGGGAAAAAATTTGGGCAGATTGGTTACGGTTCGATCGGGCGTGAAGTGGCAAAACGGGCACAGGGGTTTGGGATGGAACTGCTGGTATGTGATCCTTACCAGGATCCGGATGAGATTGCAAAAATTGGGGCGACATTGGTGGATTTACCAACCTTGATGAAGGAAAGCGATTTTATCTCGATCAACTGCAATGTTACGCCTTCCACAGTGAACCTTGTGAGCCGCGAGATGCTGTCGCTCATGAAGCCTACAGCATATATCGTCAACACCGCACGCGCCCCAATCATGGATTATGACGCGCTGTGTGATATGCTGGAACAGAAAAAAATTGCAGGCGCGGCACTGGATGTCTTCCCGCAGGAACCCATTGCAAAAGGGGACCGTATCCTGAGCTTTGAAAATGTGGTGCTGACCCCGCATCTGGCAGGACAGGCTCGTGAGATCGGGGATCATCAGGTGTTGATCGTTATGGAGAATTTACGGATGCTGCTGCGTGGGGAACGCCCGAAAACCATCTGCAATCCAGAGGTGCTGGACAGCTGGTTTAAAAAATATCCGGAATTGCTGATCCTGAAAAAGTAAAGGGGGATGGGTATGGAGCACTTCAAAGCGGATACCCATTCAATGCTTTCCGGTGTGATCGGCAACCCTTTGGATCACAGCGTTTCTGCAAAAATCCATAATGCGCTTTATGCCTATTATGGGATCAATGCAGTGTATCTGCCCTTTACATTGGAGCCGGAGGGCTTAAAAGATTTTTTACAGGCAGCGAAGCTTTTACATATCCCTGGGTTTGGCGTCACAATGCCATATAAAAGCCAAATTTTGCCCTATCTGGATGATGCGCAGCCAGAAGCAAAGATATTTGGTTGTGTGAACCAGGTGTCAGTATCCCCCGAAGGCAAAACCTATGGCTATATTACCGATGGGTATGGTATGTGCCAGGCGATTGAACGGACAGGTTTTCGGATCGCAGGAAAGAACGCCCTGGTTTTGGGGGCAGGCGCCATCGGCGGGATTATCGGATATGAATTGCTGAAAAGAGGGGCTGCACAGGTTGTAATCTTAAACCGTACCCCACAGAAAGCACAAGCGGCGGCGGATAAACTCGAGAAAGCCTGCGGCAAGTCTGTGATATGGGGCGGGATGACCCGGGAAAACCTGGAAATATATGCGGCGCAGTCAAATCTGGCGGTGCAATGCACCTCGCTGGGTATGGCGGGAGGGAAAGAAGACTTCCCCTATCTGGATTTTATTGGCCGGATGCCGGCAGGTTCCCTGGCAGCCGACGCAATCTATAACCCTTATCGTACAGCTTTTTTAAAACGTGCGGAACAAGCGGGACTAACGGTTGTCAATGGGATACC
>CALXGW010000109.1 GCA_944387965.1 uncultured Anaerotruncus sp.
TCGCTTGATAACGATTCTGTCATAGAGCCGTCTATACTTTTCGGCGCTTGATGACGATCCGGTCGTAGAGGCAACGGTAGAGCGTCTGCCGCCCTGCTGCCTCTCTCTCTCTCTCTCTCTCTCTCTACATTAACAGATTGTGAACTTTCAACAGGCAAATAGAAACGCACTCCGCCGGAAACATAACTCCCCTTTGGCGCGATTTCTGACATGGGTTTTCCCAACCACCGGCTTGCCCCGATGATTTCAAACTGGTCGGGATTGTGCTTGTCCAGATAGGTGATGGGAACGCCGATTTTCTCATAGTAGTCGCAAGGAATATCGCTGACCTTTGATACTTCGATTGCGTCGTAATTTGCATAATGGGGATATTCTTTTTCGTTACCGTAGTAATGTTTATAAAGAATAAGTTCCTCATGACGCTTGTTATGGTCAAGATTTGTAAACCATATACTAGGCACATTTATCAATTTTTCACCATCAACAATTTTTTCGGTTCGGCCCTCATAGTCCGAATAAAACCACATGCCACCGGAAAATCCTCTATATCCGACCCACATCAAATTATCTTTGATAAGCGGAAAAATTTCTTTGTATGTAATTGCATTCTTATTGCCGATAATTAAAAACTTTTTGCCGTACTCCATCAGTTGCGCGACATATTCCCGAAACAGACTGAAAGGCGGATTCGTGACAACAATGTCCGCCTGTTTGAGATATTCGATGCATTCATCAGAGCGAAAATCCCCGTCGCCCTTTAACTTCTTTACTCCGCGCTTTTTGGACTTCAAGAGCGCGTCAATATCCGCATCGGAAACGCCCCTGCCGTTTGCCATCGGAACTTCCCTAATGTCCATGACATAGCCGTTTCCTTGAACAACAGGCTCGTCCATCCAGTCAAAGAGTGTGAGCTGCTGGCCGATCACAGGTGAGGTGCTGTAAGAGGTGCAGATCAATCTTTTCAAACCAAGATAATTAAAATTTCGCAGGAAAAATTTACAGAAATTGCTTTCAAACGGATCGTCACAGTTGCAGAGAACGGTTTTTCCTTTGAAATGCTGTTCATAGTGGTTCAGCTCATTCTGTATATCCTCATACTGCGTATAGAACTCGTCTTTCTTCGCGTCCTTGGCCTTGTGTAAATTCTCATTCTTTGCCATTTATTATTCCTCCGTCGCTGTATCCGGGGATATCTCTACAATATCGTCAAGTCCACAATTCAAAAAGGTACAGATCTTTGCAAGGCTTTCCATTGAAATGGGTTCATCCTTCCCCATTTTTGCAAGAATATTTGTGCTGATACCTGCCTGCTTCCGCATCTCTGTCCGGCTCATTTTTTTGTCGATTAACAGCTTCCATAGCTTGTTGTAACTGTAAATCATGTGGCAGTCCTCCTGCATATCTGGATAATTTTAGTATAGCACAGCGGAATGGTAATTCCAATCAAATATTTTGAAATCGTGATATTATATTTTGATGGGAATTGTAATAACAAACGCAGAAACCCCGTCAATAGCGGCTTTGCCGTTTATCTTGACCATTGACGGAGTTCCTTTGTGTTTGTTTCTGCACAGACAAGGGGGTAAGGCCCATAGGCGGGTGCCGCTCCTGTTGATTCTATCATATTCTGGCATTGTTAGTGGCCCTGCTTCTCCCATTGCACTTTGGTGGAAATGCCTCGCCGAAGCGCTGGAAATGCACCAGTTCGCGTTCGCGCAGGAATTTGATCGGGTCGCGCACATCCGGGTCGTCCGCCAGCCGCAGGATATTGTCATAGGTCAGGCGGGCTTTCTGTTCTGCTGCCAGGTCTTCATACAGGTCGGCCAGGGTATCCCCTGTGACCTGCAAAGTCCCGGCGGAAAAAGGTACGCCGGAAGCCGCCTGCGGATAGACGCCGGTGGTGTGGTCGATGAAATAGGCGTCAAACCCGCTCTTTTTGATGTCACATTCCGAAAGGTTGCGGGTAAGCTGGTAGAGGATGGCGGATACCATTTCAATATGCGCCAGTTCTTCGGTTCCGATATCGGTCAGGATGCCTTTTACCTGCGCGTACGGCATGCTGTAACGCTGCTGCAGGTAGCGGGTTGCCGCACCAAGCTCACCATCCGGCCCGCCTAGCTGGCTTATGATCAATTTTGCCAGCGCGGGGTTGGGGTTTTTGATTTTTACAGGGTATTCAAGCTTTTTATCATAAATCCACATGGTTCACGCCTCCATTTCCCAGGGCCAGGGGTCGTCGGACCAGGTCCATCGGTCGGGGTCATCATTTGCCATCATTGTGAGCGGGCCGAACTGCGATTCATATGCAGCGACCGCTTCCAGGTAAAGCTTGCGGTACTTTTGATAATAGGCAAGCGCTTTGGGGCAATTGGGATGCCCATCCAGATAAAGCCCGACGTCCACAAGCGCAAAATGGTACATACGGACCTGTTTCAATAGACGCTGACGGTCACACATTCGGGCACGCCCCCTTCAAAAACGGTTTATCCAATCCCGGGAAGATCGTACCATGGCAAAGGGCAGTCTGCGGGTCATAGACCGTTTCCCATTCCTGCCAGGGAGAGTAGAGCATCGCCAGCGAAGGATAAGCGCAGGCGTCCTCCTGCGGTTCCACACCGCAGAACATCTCCTCCGTTTCATAGCTGCAATCCATAATATGTGTTCTCCTTTATCAGATTCGGGGCGACGGGAAGCGTCCCCCTCTTAAAATCATTTTATGAAAGGCTGTAAAAACGGTTCGGCGGCGGGCGGCCTGCCGGCCTGCTGTTTTTGCCAGTTTGCAGCGGAAGCAGGCGTTTTTGAAAACCGATTGCCCATATACTGCATGGGTTTTGCATCCAAAATTTTTTGGCGTACAGGCAAAAAAATACCGTGCAGGACGTGGGAGATCTCCTGCACGGTATTTTCAGCGGCCAGCTCCGGCCATCTTAACCGAAATAATGCACCGCATTGGCAAACATATTCTGCAATTTTTCGCCGGGTACGTTCTGATACAGGTCGCCGGCATAACGTTCGGAATGCGCCATTTTGCCGAAGACCCGCCCGTCCGGGCTGGTGATGCCTTCGATCGCATCAAAGGAATTGTTGGGGTTATGCCGGATATCCATGCTGGGATTGCCGTCCAGGTCGACATACTGGGTCGCGATCTGCCCGTTTTTGGCAAGCTGGGCGATCAGTTCCGCCGGGGCGACAAACCGCCCCTCGCCATGGGAAATCGCAACCGTATGGATATCGCCGGGCTTCATATCCATCAGCCAGGGGGAAAGGTTGCTGACGATGCGGGTGCGCACCAGCGAAGACTGATGGCGGCCGATGGTGTTGAAGGTCAGGGTCGCGCATTCGCTGTCCATATCCCGGATTTCCCCATATGGCACCAGGCCCAGCTTGATGAGCGCCTGGAAGCCGTTGCAGATGCCACACATCAGGCCGTCCCGGTTTTTGAGCAGGGTATGCACCGCGTCCTTGATACGCGGGTTGCGCAGGAAAGCGGTGATGAATTTGCCCGAGCCGTCCGGCTCGTCGCCGCCCGAGAAACCGCCGGGCAGGGCGATGATCTGGGCCTGCGCAACCTTCTGGGCAAAGATTTCCACGCTTTCCGCAATGTCCGCCGCGCTCAGGTTGCGGATAACAAAAATCTCGGGCTTTGCGCCGGCGCGTGCAAACGCCCGGGCGGTGTCATATTCGCAGTTGGTGCCCGGGAAGACCGGGATCAGTACCCGCGGCTGCGCCACCTTGACCGCCGGGGTATGCCGGGCAGCCGTTTCATAGGCATAAGCGGGCGCTTTCTTCTGCTCCGGTTTGAGCAGGTAGGGGAAGACCTTCTGCAAACGGTTTTCCCAGACCTCCTGCACATCGTCCAGCGGGATCAGGTCAAACCCGTAGCGGATGGCATAAGCCGGGGAAACGGTACCGATGCAGGGCAGGCCAAGCGGCTCGTCCGATTCGAGCAGGAAGCTGCCATATGCCGGTTCAAACAGGGCTGCATCGTCAAAGGTCGCGGAAAAATCAAAGCCAAGCTGGTTGCCCAGGCACATTTTGGTGATCCCTTCGCAGACGCCGCCGTATCCGAGCGTCCAGGCCGACAGGATTTTGCCCTGTGCGATCAAATCCTGCACCGTGCCAAAGACTTTTTTCAAGCTTTCGGGTTTGGGCAGCCGGTACTGGTCGCAGCAGGGGGTGATGATATACACCTTGCTGCCCGCATGTTTGAATTCAGTCGAAACAATTTTATCGGTATGGGCGGTGGATACTGCAAAGGAAACCAGAGTGGGCGGCACATCCAGATCCTCAAAGCTGCCCGACATCGAATCCTTACCGCCGATCGAGCCGATGCCCAGCCCCAGCTGCGCTTCCAGCGCGCCGAGCAAAGCAGCCATCGGCTTGCCCCAGCGTTTGGGGTCGCCTTTTGTGCGCTCAAAATATTCCTGGAAGGTCAGCCAGCAATGGCGGTAATCGCCGCCCGCGGCCACCACTTTTGCAACCGATTCCACCACGGCGTTATATGCGCCGTGATAGGGGCTGGCAGCCGACAAATCGGGGTTAAAGCCCCAGCCCATCAGCGAGCAGGTGGTGGTTTCCCCGTTTAAAACCGGGATTTTGGCAGCCATCGCCTGCGACGGGGAAAGCTGGGTCTTGCC
>CALXGW010000110.1 GCA_944387965.1 uncultured Anaerotruncus sp.
ATTACAATCAGCCCAAGCAGAGACAGGCCAGCCCCGATGAAATGGGAATAGCTGCTGAACGGGTCACGAGCCTTTGCAAAAATTTTCGGCATATACTTTACCTCTTTGTAATTCTTTCTTTTCATAACATAGTATTAAAAACTACTTTATATATTATAATATATTATTTTTAGAAAATGTCAACCATATATTGCCGCAAGTGAAAAAATCTGTTAAAATATATCTGCTGCATAATATATTTGAAAGGGCGGGACAGATGGAAACAATGACGGAATGGCTGGAACAGGCTGTTTTAGATGCGGACCTTTCGGCGGAGGAGATACCGAAGATCGATTTGTATATGGACCAGATCCTGACCTTGCTGGAAGAAGGGCTTGCGCGCAATAAGCGGCAGGAGGATGAAAAGCTGGTCACCAAGACGATGGTGAATAATTATACCAAGGAACACCTTATTATGCCCGTAAAGGGCAAAAAATATAACCGCGAACAAGTGATGCAGCTGCTGTGTATTTTGTCCCTGAAACAAACCCTTTCGCTTGCCGACCTGAAAAAGCTGATGGGTGCAAAAGAAGGGGAAATTTCGTTTGAAGGGGCATACCGGGAGGCGCTCAGGCGCAAACAGGCGGCTCGGGAAAAATTCCCGGCCCTGTTGGCGCAGCTGTTGGAAGGGGTAGACCTGGAAAGCCCGGAGGGAAAGCTATGCGCCTGCCTGACTTTATCTGCGGGCGCGACCTTTTTGCGCCGGGCATGTGAAATGCTGATCGACCGGAAGGAAGACGGGAAACCGGACGCATAATCGTCCAGGAAAAATCAGATGCGCCGGTCGTTTTATCTCGATCGGGTACACGGGAAGCCGGCTTTACAACCGCTCGGTTCCAGGCTATACTGGAGAGGAAGGCGGGGGCCGTGCCTGGCTTTGGCATAGCAGGCCGTCCGTTTGTTGGCGAAGATTCACTGCGGGGGATCACCGGCCGGGAAGGCAATACAGGGAAAGGGGCAGGGTCAAGATGACATTGGAAGATGTAAAAGTAGGTTTTATTGGGTTTGGGAATATGGCACAGGCGATGGCGGAGGGATTTTTGCGGCAGAAAGCGCTTCGTCCCGGGCAGATCTATGCCTGCGCCAAAAATTGGGACAAGCTTTGCAAAAATACCGAAGAAAAGGGGATGCACGCCTGCCGGGACGCGCAGGAGCTTGCAGCCAGCGCAGATATTGTAATCATTGCAGTGAAGCCTTACCTGGTGGCGGAGGTGGTGTCCCCGATCAAGGAACTGCTCCGGGAAAAGATTGTGGTTTCGGTGGCAGTGGGGTATACATTTGATAAATATGAGGAAGTTTTGGCTGCTGGTACCCATCATTTGAGCGTGCTGCCCAATACGCCGGTTTCGATCGGGGAGGGCGTAATTGTCTGCGAGCAGAAACATTCGCTGGCCGATGCGGAATTTGCACTGGTGGAGGGGCTGTTTTCCAAAATTGCAATGGTGCAGGTGGTGGAAGCCCGGCTGCTGGGGATTGCAGGGACTATCTGCGGATGCGGTCCGGCATTTGTAAGCATGTTTATGGAGGCGCTGGGGGATGCGGGGGTCATGCATGGGCTGCCGCGTGCCATGGCCTATCAGCTGGCGGGACAGATGGTGGCCGGGACCGGCAAGCTGCTGACCGCCACCGGCGCACATCCAGGGGTGATGAAGGATGCCGTCTGTTCGCCAGCTGGGACGACCATCATCGGTGTGACGACATTGGAACGCAAAGGGCTGCGTTCGGCGGTCATCGACGCGGTGGATGCGATCGAGCGCCGTTGACAAGGCCCGGATATCAGTATATGAAAGATCCCCCGTATGCAGCTGCATACGGGGGATCTTTCAGAAAGCTTTGAAAAAACGGCCCTAGCTGCCGGAAGGCAACGCGGGCCGTGCAATAAACGGATATTATTTGCGCGGGTAGGAATCTTCCTCTGAAATATCGTCAAAATTTGGGATCTCCGCTTTCATTGGGATCTGCAATTCCATCGTCTTTTCCTCGTCTGCCTGCCGGGATGGCTCGGACGGCATCGTTTCATCCTCATCAAGGACGTAGGGATTGCGGATGGTTGGCAGCTTTCGGTCGCCAAATTTTTTCCCGATCCAGTTGGTGAGCAGCAGGATGGCGTAAATGATGGCGAGGATGGCCGGGAAACCGATCAAAAATTTCAGATAGACCAAGCGGGCGTCTGTCTGCTCCTGCTGCGGGGGCGTATAACCTGGGTAGGAGTCAGGGGAAAGGTAGGGAGAAGCATCGTAATGCGCCGCATAAAGCGCCAAAAGGGCATTTTCCGTTGCATCCACTGTGGAGATGCCGTCCCCGAGCGCGGACGAATATCCGCCGTCCGCATTTTGAAACCGCTCCACCGCTTGCAGCAAATCCCCTTCCGGCTTGGCGAAACGGCTGTCCGAAAGGCTCAACCCGTAGGTTTCCAACGCGATCAGGACTGCCGCTGTGGATTCGCAGTGCGGCGCGCCCTGCCAGGAAAAACTGCCGTCCTCTGCCTGCTGGGTACTGAGCCAGGAGAGGGCTTTCTGTAAGGCGTTATCCACATAGGCGTCTTCCTTCTGCGGGGCGAGCGCGGTCACGACATGGGCGGTGGTGCGTACATCCGGGTCTTTTCCCGGGGTAGCGGCAAACCCGCCGGAACGCAGCTGGGAGGAGAGCAGGTAGTCGGTAATCACGGGCACGGCGTTTTTGGCCGATTCAAACACCAGGTAATTGGCAGCCCGGTAAGCAATCAAGGCAAAGCTGCCCCCGTCGATCCCCTGGGCATACAGGTTTTCATGGGAGGACAGGATGGCAGGAAGATCCCGCCCGCCAAAGATGGTCGGGTCCTTGTCAAGCTTGACCAGATCCAGGATCAGGCGCGCCAGCGCAAGGGCGTCCTGATACTCAGCGGCAGAAAGCGCCGATGCGTTTTGCTCCAGTTGTTCCTGTGCCTGCGGCTGGGCCTGGGTATGGGCGAGGGAAGAAACCAGGATGCTGTTTTGTCCGGGTGGGTTTTGATCGAGGTATTCCAGCCCCTGTGCAATGGATGTAGATGGGGGTTCACTGGAATCTTCCGGCGCAGCGGCCTGTCCCCCGGAAGCGGATACAAAGGCCGATAATGAAAAGAATATGATAAAAGCAAGGAAAAAGGCTGTTAACCGCCTTATCAAATAAATCACGCCTTCCAAATAACGATCGACATTACATTTTAGTATAATATATCTTGAAAAAGATTTCAACCACTGTCTAATCTGGAAGAATTGGGTAAAATAGTATTTGAAAGAATGTGTGCTTTCCGGTATAATAGGAATCGATACAGGAGCGATGGGCCTGGCCGGAAGGCTTTAGGGATAGACGCCTGAGAATGTAAGGAAAAGGATGGTGCCCGTCTGTTATGACAAAATATGTTGTTCCGCTGAAAAAAATCATTGACAACTTCAATCTGGAGGTCATTTATCTTCCGCAGGATGCCGGGAATATCTTCATTTCAACCAATGAAGTCAACCGTCCGGGGCTGCAGTTGAGCGGCTTTTTTGATTATTTTGATAACCAACGTGTGCAGATCCTTGGGAAAAGTGAGTTTGCGTTTTTGGATCAATTCGATATGGAAGAACGCTGCAAACGGGTGGATAATTATTTCGCGTCCTGCCCGCCGGCGGTGGTCATCACCCGGAATTTGGAAGTTTCCGAGCGGATGCGGGCGGCGGCAGAACGGTATAAGGTGGCGCTGCTGCGTACCGAGGACGGGACTTCTGCATTTATGTCCGGGTTGATTGCGGAACTGAATGTAGAATTAGCCCCCCGCGTCACCAGGCACGGCGTGCTGGTGGAGGTTTACGGCGAAGGGATTTTGCTGCTGGGGGAAAGCGGCGTCGGGAAAAGCGAAACGGCCATCGAACTGGTCAAGCGCGGGCATCGGCTGATTGCGGACGATGCAGTGGAGATCCGCCGGGTATCCAACAAGACGGTCGTTGGTTCTTCGCCGGAAAATATCCGGCATTTTATGGAATTGCGCGGCGTTGGGATCATCAATGCCCGCCGTCTGTTCGGGATCGGTGCGGTCAAGATGACCGAAAAAATCAATATGGTGGTGTCGCTGGAACAGTGGGACGCCACGAAAGTATACGACCGGATGGGGATGAATGACGAATATATGGATATCCTGGGGATCCAGGTGCCGTCGCTGACCATCCCGGTGAAACCCGGGCGCAACCTGGCGATCATCATTGAGGTCGCCGCGATGAACAACCGCCAGAAGCGGATGGGATATAATGCGGCGCAGGAACTTTTGGAGAAATTGGGGATGGTGGAGCCGGATATGGATATCCCGCAAACCGACTGGGATGCATTTTAATTTGAACGATCAGACAGGAAGGACAAAAAATGGCAAAAATCATTGCAGAAACACACTGCCACACCTGTGCATGCGACCATGCGTACAGTACCCTTTTGGAAAATGTGCGGGAGGCGGCCCGGAAGCAGATCCCGTTTTTATGCGTGACTGAGCATGGACCCAAAATGGTGGATGGGCCGCATGAAGGATATTTTGGCAATATTGTGCGGGTGGTGCCGGAGGTTTTGGAAGGCGTGGTGGTTTTAAAAGGGGCCGAAGCGAATATACTGGACTATGAAGGCAGCCTGGATGTCCCGGAACGGTATCTCAAAAAGCTGGACTGGGTGATCGCGTCCTATCACACGGTATGTATCCAGCCCGCCACACCGGAAGAACATACCAACGGCTGGATTGCGGTGGCGAAAAACCCGCTGGTGGATGTGATCGGGCATTGCGGCGACCAACGGTTTGCATTCGATATGGAGAAAGCGGTCCGGGCGTTTGCGGAATATGGGAAGATTGTGGAAATCAATGCCCATTCGTTTACGGCCAGGCCGGGTTCGGCTGAAAATTGCCTGGAAATTGCAAAACTGTGTAAAAAATACCGGGTACCGGTCGTATGCAGTTCGGACGCACATTTTTGTACCGGGATCGGGGAGGTCGGGGAATCGCTGGCACTGCTGGAACAGGTGGATTTCCCGGAGGAACTGATTTTAAATATTGATTATGACCGGTTTTTACGGGTAGCAAGGGAGAAATCAGGGAAAAAACTGGTTGAAGAAAGGTGATGTCGTCAGTATGAGTTATTATATCGGCGTGGATCTGGGCGGCACCAATATTGCAGTGGGTATCGTAGACGAGCAGTACCGTATCCTGGGGAAAGCGAGTCGGCCGGCCGGCGCTTTCCGTCCGCAGGAGGAGATCGTGGCGGATATGGCGGCCACCGCTTTCGATGCGGTAAAAGCGGCGGGCGTCCCAATGGAGGAGATCGCGTGGACGGGCATTGGTTCGCCCGGCACAGCCGATCCCAAAACCGGTATTGTCGGGCTGGCGGCCAACCTGGGATTCCGCAACACGCCGCTTGCCGGTTTATTTGCGCAGTATATCCCGAAACCGGTTTACCTGGCCAACGATGCAAACGCCGCCGCTTATGGGGAACTGATGGCGGGAGCGGCAAAAGGGCTGGATTCCGCAGTGATGATTACCCTGGGAACCGGAGTCGGCGGCGGAATTATCATTGACCGTAAAATTTATGCCGGGTTCAATGCAAAAGGGGCGGAACTCGGGCATATCGGGATGGTATATGAGGGCGTCCCATGCACCTGCGGACGCAAAGGCTGTATCGAAACCTATTGCTCGGTGACAGCGCTGATTCGTCAGACGCGGGAAGCCATGCAGGCGCATACCGAATCGCGCATGTGGGAAATTGCGGGCGGAAGGCTGGAAAATGTCAACGGCCGCACCAGCTTTGACGCGATGCGCCTTGGGGACGAAGCGGCACGGGCGGTTGTGGAACAATATATTGATTATATCGCGTATGCGGTGTCGGGCATCATCAATCTGCTGCAGCCGCAGGCAGTGGTGATCGGCGGCGGTATCAGCAAGGAAGGGGAAACGCTGCTGGGCCCGGTGCGGGAACGGGCATATCCCCAGACATTTGACCATGACCCGGCAAATTGCGCTGCGATCCTGCAGGCAAAGCTTGGAAATGATGCCGGGATCATCGGCGCGGCTCTGTTGGGAAAGCAATTTTAAAAAAGCGCAGCAACAGGCGTATCCGGGAGGGAAAGAATGGAACAGGCGCTCAAAGAGATCATAAATTTTTGCCAGGCATCTGGATGCGCTTATCTGGAGCAGGAGCCGATGGCGGCCCATACCTCCCTGAAGATCGGGGGACCGGTGGAATTGTTTGTCCGTCCCGACCGGGTCCAGCAGGCTGCCGGGCTGCTTCAAAAGGCAAAGGAACTTCAAGTCCCGATCCTGTTTATCGGCAAAGGCTCCAACCTGCTGGCGCCGGATGAAGGGCTGAAGGGGATTGCGCTTTGTTTTGATGAACGGGCGGCAAAACCTGTCCTTATCGGCGAGAATGAGATCGAATGCCCGGCTGGGGCAAGCCTTTCGGCGCTCTGCATTTTTGCCCAGCGCCATGGACTCAGCGGCCTGGAATTTGCTTATGGGATACCGGGCAGCGTGGGCGGGGCGGTCTATATGAATGCCGGGGCGTATGGCGGCGAGATGAAAGACGTGGTCAAAGAGGCGGTATACCTGGACGAAAATGGGAAAGCGCACCGCCTGGATACCGGCGCGCTGGCATTCGGCTACCGGAAAAGCTGTTTTTCCGCAGGGATGGGCGGGCTGATCTGCAGCGCCCGGTTCCAGCTGCAAAAAGGTGACCCGCAAGAAATATTGGCCCGGATGGAAGAACTGATGGAACGCCGGAAAAGCAAGCAGCCGCTGGAATACCCGAGTGCAGGCAGTACCTTCAAACGCCCGGAAGGGGCGTTTGCAGCGGCGCTGATCGATGAGTGCGGGCTGAAAGGCAGGCGGGTAGGCGGCGCAATGGTCAGTGAAAAGCATGCGGGATTCCTGATCAATTATGACCGGGCGACATGTAAAGATATGCTGGGGCTGATCGGATTGGTGCAGCGGGAAGTTTTGGAAAAAACAGGATTCCGGCTGGAATGTGAAGTGCGGATACTGTAAGCGCAGGACGGAAAGGGTCGTTTATGAAATTTGTCATCGTTACTGGGATGTCAGGATCGGGAAAATCGCGTGCAATTGCGGCAATGGAGGATATCGGTTATTATTGCGTGGATAATTTGCCGCCAAAAATGGTGCGGTCGTTTACCCAGCTTTGCCTGCAGGCGGATGGGCAGCTGGATAAGGTGGCGATTGTGATCGATGCGCGCAGCCGGGAAATCTTCGGGGATATCTTTGAAGAAACACAGAATTTTATCGAAACCGACCGCCAGTTCGAGGTGCTTTTCCTGGACTGTGACGATGCGGTCCTGGTGCAGCGGTATAAGGAAACCCGGCGCAGGCATCCGCTGATGGATGAACATTCGGTTTCGATCGAGAGCGCAATCGAAGAAGAACGCAGGATGCTCGCCAAAATCAGGGAAAATGCGGATTATACGATCGATACGACCTATCTTTCGGTCAACCAGCTGCGGGAAAAGATCGTGGAAATTTTCCTGGACGACAAAGCGCAGTCAATGCTGGTGAACTGCATGTCCTTTGGGTTTAAGTATGGGCTGCCAAAGGAAGCCGACCTGGTGTTCGACGTCAGGTGTTTGCCAAACCCGTTCTATGTGCCGGAACTCAAGCTGAAAACCGGGCTGGATGCGGCGGTGCGCGAGTATGTGCTACAGTGGGAACAGGCGCAAAAGCTGATCCCCAAGCTGTTTGATCTGCTCGATTACCTGCTGCCGCTTTACCGGGACGAAGGCAAGACCCAGCTGACTGTTGCGATCGGCTGTACCGGGGGGAAACACCGGTCGGTCGTTTTTGCGCAGCTTTTGAAAGAACATATGGATGAACAGAAAATCCGGGTCGCAGTGACCCATCGAGATATTACAAAACATAAGAAGTAGACATGTCGTTTTCTTACCAGAACAAAAATGAGATCTGCAACAACCGGCCGGTCCGCCAGAAGCATAAAAAAGCGCTGGCGTACGGTCTTTTGCTGTTTGGGAAGACCTTTGGGATGGAACATATTTCCTTACATACCGAAAACCGGGCGGTGGCAAAGCTGTATGCAGATGGGATTTCCGACCTGGTGGGATTGTCGGAAAGCCTGACTGTACGGGAAATCCGGCGGGAAGGGCGGCGCAGCGTCTATGTGGTCACCGTGGACGGGCTGTCCGACCGGATCGCCATCCTTTCGTATTTCGGCTACAAGGCAGGGGAGCCCAGCCGCCGGATACGCATGGAAGCCTTGCCGGAAAGCGAATATCCGGCATTTTTGTCCGGGGCTTTTTTGGCCTGTGGGACGGTGAGCGACCCGGAGAAGGGGTATCATGCGGAATTTGTGATCCCGGACAAGTCCCTTTGCAGCCAGCTGGCCGATTTTTTAGACGGCCAGCTCAGTGCGCCTAAAAATACCACCCGGCGCAATGACTACCTGCTTTATTACAAGGAGAGCGAACAGATCGAAGACCTGTTGACCTATATTGGCGCAGCAAAATCTTCCCTGGAAATGATGGAAGTGAAAATCGTAAAAGGGGTGCGCAATAAAGTCAACCGGGAAACCAACTGTGAAACGGCAAATATCGGCAAAACGATCGACGCAGCAGTTTCACAGATCGAAGCCATCCGGTACATCCTTGCACATGGCGGGATGGAAGCGATACCGGAAGACCTGCGCGAGATCGCGTCACTGCGGCTGGATAACCCGGAGATGTCCCTGCGGGAACTGGGGAGCGCGCTGCAAAGCCCGATTTCCCGGTCGGGGGCTAACCACCGGCTGAACCGGATTTTGACGATTGCGCAGGAAATGAAGAAAAAGGGGGCAGGATGATGGAAGAAGGGTTCGTGCATCTGCATGTGCATACCGAATACAGCCTTTTGGACGGCGCCTGCCGCATCGAACGCCTTGTGGAGCGGGTCAGGGAGCTGGGACAGCCTGCCGTCGCGATCACCGACCATGGAGTGATGTATGGGGTGATCGATTTTTATAAGGCTGCCAAAAAAGCCGGGGTCAAACCGATCATTGGCTGTGAGGTGTATGTCGCGCCCCGGACCCGGTTCGATAAACAGCACAAGGTGGATTCCTCCCCTTATCACCTGATCCTGCTCTGCGAAAATGAAACCGGTTATCAGAATTTGATCAAACTGGTTTCAGCTGGCTTTGTCGAAGGGTTTTATGGAAAACCGAGGATTGACCACGACCTGCTGGAAAAATACCATGAGGGGCTGATCTGCCTTTCGGCTTGCCTGGCTGGGGAAATCCCGCGCGCTTTGGCGTCCGGGGATTATGAAACGGCAAAACAGACGGCCCTTTGGTATCGGGATTTGTTTGGGGAAGAGCGGTATTATATCGAAATCCAGGATCACGGTATCGAATTGCAGCGCCGGATCCTGCCGGATCTGCTGCGCCTTTCCAAAGAAACGGGTATCGGGCTGGTGGCGACAAACGATGCGCATTATATTGAAAAAGACGACTCCAAAATGCAGAGCGTATTGATCTGCATCCAAACGAACACCACTGTAGACGAGCCGGGCAGCCTGGAATTTGAAACTGAGGAATTTTATATCAAAAGCCAGGACGAAATGGAGTCCCTTTTTAAAAATTATCCCGGCGCGATCAGCAATACGGTCAAAATCGCGCAGATGTGCAATCTGGAATTTGAATTCGGACACACTAAGCTGCCGCTGTTCATCGCGCCGGATGGGGAAGACAACACCGCATATTTCCGCCGGCTTTGTTATGAGGGGCTGCACCGCCACTATGGGCAAACGCCCGACCCGGCGGTATGCAGCCGGTTGGAGTATGAGCTGGGCATTGTGGAAAAGATGGGGTATGTGGATTACTACCTGATCGTTTACGATTTTATCAACTATGCCCGCAGTGTCGGTATCCCGGTGGGGCCGGGACGCGGTTCCGGGGCAGGAAGCCTGGCGGCTTACTGTATCGGGATCACCAGCATCGACCCGATCGAATATAACCTTCTGTTTGAACGGTTTTTGAATCCTGAACGGGTCAGCATGCCGGATTTTGATGTGGATTTCTGTTATGAACGCCGGCAGGAAGTGATCGACTATGTGGTGCGCAAGTATGGCGCGGATCATGTGGCCCAGATCATCACCTTCGGCACCATGGCTGCCCGGGGCGCAATCCGCGACGTCGGGCGGGTGCTGGGAATCCCTTACCAGCAGGTGGATACCATTGCCAAGCTGGTGCCGAACGAACTGAAAATGACGCTGGATAAGGCGCTGAAGATTTCCGCTGATCTCAAGGCGTATTATGAAGGGGATGAAAAGATCCGCCAGCTGCTGGACATGGCGCGGAAGATCGAAGGGATGCCGCGGCATGCTTCGACCCATGCAGCCGGCGTGGTGATTACAAGAAATCCGGTGGACACTTATGTGCCGCTTTATAAGAGCGAAGAAACAATGCCGGTCACCCAGTTTACCATGACGACTCTGGAAGAGCTGGGGCTTTTGAAGATGGATTTTCTGGGGCTGCGCACCCTGACGGTCATCCGGTATGCCGAGCAGGAAGCGCAAAAAAGTGTACCGGGGTTTGATGTTAACCAAATCCCGCTGGACGACCCGGATACCTTTGCCATGCTGACCAAAGGGCAATGTGTCGGCGTGTTCCAGTTTGAATCGGCCGGGATGCGGGCGGTGATCGCCCAGCTGCGCCCAACTTCGATCGAAGATTTGATCGCTGTTATCTCCCTTTACCGCCCCGGCCCGATGGAATCCATCCCCACCTATATCCGCAACCGCCATAATCCTGCGCTGGTCACCTATAAGCATCCGCTGCTGGAGCCGATTTTAAAGGTGACGTACGGATGTATCGTGTATCAGGAGCAGGTGATGCAGATCTGCCGGCAGCTGGGCGGTTACTCCTATGGGCGGGCAGATTTGGTGCGGCGGGCCATGTCCAAAAAGAAACATGATGTGATGGAAAAGGAACGGGCGGTATTTATCGAAGGCGCCGAAAAAAACGGTGTGCCAAGGCCGGTTGCAAATCAGATCTTTGATGAAATGAGTTCCTTTGCCTCCTATGCCTTCAACAAATCCCATGCGGCTGCGTATGCGTTTGTGGCCTACCAGACGGCTTATCTGAAATGCCATTATCCGAAGGAATTTATGGCGGCGCTGCTGACCAGCGTGCTGGATAATACCGATAAAGTGATCGAATATATTGGGGAATGCAGCCGGATCGGAATCCGCGTGCTGCCGCCCGACGTCAACGCCAGCCGGGAAGGGTTCACCGTTTCCGGGGAAGAGATACGCTTTGGCCTGCTGGCAGTGAAAAATATCGGCAAAGGTTTCATCCGCGAACTGATCGCCGAGCGAGAAAAAGGGATTTTTTCCGATTTCCCGGATTTCTGCGAACGGATGTATGGCAAGGAAATGAACAAGCGCGCGCTGGAAAGCCTTATCAAATCCGGGGCGCTCGACCGGATCGGGAAAAACCGGAACCAGATGCTGCAGGGGTATGAAGCGATCCTTTCGGATATTGACGACGCCAACCGGCGCAATATTGAAGGGCAGATCAATCTGTTTGATGTGGCCGGGACAAGCCAAAAACAGCATTATACCCTCCCAGATGTCAAAGAAGCTTCGCCGCCCGAACTGCTTGCGATGGAAAAGGAAACGACCGGGCTTTATATCAGCGGGCATCCGCTGGCCCGGTATGCGCAGATGATTGCGGAAAACCGCTGCACACAGATCACCGATATCGTTTCCTCAGAAGAGCATCAGGGAGTGGTCAAAGATGGGGAAACGGTTTATGTTGCAGCGATCGTCAACAGCAAACGGCTGAAATCCACCCGTTCAGGGGAGATGATGGCGTTCGTACAGCTGGAAGATACGACTGGGAGCATTGAAATGCTGGTTTTCCCAAAGATATTGCTGTCCTGTTCCCATCAGATCGAGGAAGGGAAAATCGCCGTCTTCCGGGCCAGGGTTTCCATCCGTGAGGAAGAGGACGCCAAGCTGGTTGCGGAAGCAGTCTATGACCCGGAAGGCTTCCGGCGCAATGGGCAGGATGCAGGGGCGGCGGGCAGCGTGCAGCAGCCGGCTAAAAAGAGTAAGAATCCGGGGCTGTATCTGCGGATGGATGGGAAAGACGCCCCGGTGATGCCAAAGGTAAAAAACCTGCTGGAAATTTTTTGCCCCGAAAATATGGATGGGGAAAAGGTCTATTTCTATTTCCGGGACACCGGGAAATACCTGATGGCTCCAAAGACGCTCTGGGTCAGTTATAATACCATTTTGGAGCGGGAACTCAAAAAGCTGATCGGCGAAGGGAATGTCGTCCGGCTGCAATAGTTAGCTCACAAAAGGGGGCTGCCAATTGGCAGCCCCCTTTTGTGTTGCGAAATCTATCTTAAACAGAGGGGCTGGCTTCCGCCTCCTCCGTATCTGCATCGGTATATGTGCCATTCTCCAAAACTTCTTCGGCCCATTCCAGATGATCTTCGAGTCGTTCTTCCAACTGTTCATAATGCTCGTCCATCTGTGCGAGCAGGGTTTCCTCCAATATTTCCAGCTGGTTATCCAAATCGGAACGCTCGATGGTTCCTTCCTTGCTGGTGTATTCTACGAGGCCCTCCAGGCGTTTTTCGCTCCACTGCATCGCAAATGGGTTGTCCAGGTATAAATGGTAGTTCCCGTTTTCATCCTCAGCAGAAAACTGGACCCATTGGAACCGGTAAGGGAGGAATTTCATATGTTCTAATGCGTCTAACGCATCTTCTGCAAAGGCAGCGGTGTCTGTATAAGGGCCGGCAAGTTCTGCATGGACGGTTACCCGGGCGTTGGACAGGATGTCCTGTTCATTGTCCCAGTCGAGGTAATAAGGAAAATGAACGTCGGACCAGCAGTGCAGGACGGAATCCGCCCCGCTCAGGCTGCCGCTGATCTGATCTTCGATCTGGTCGCGGTAATCGTCCTGCGCCCGCATGGATGCGGGGTTGATATACTGCACTGCATAAGCGGCAGCGGAAACGCCAATTGCTGCGCACACTAAGATAAAACAAATGAACGCACTTAAAAAATCAAAACGGATTTTGTCTTCCTTATGACGGAAGGCGGCAATCAGGATTTCCGCCCCCAGGATAATAAAGATGACAGGGGTCCATTTGAGCAGGTAGAAAAGGTCGAAACCGGGGAAAAAGATGGTGATGAGGGCGACGACGCCTGCAACGATCAAGGAAATCCCCATCGTGAACACCCCAACCCGCCGCACATGCGGTTTTGGCGGGATCGGTGGGCAAACAAAAGCCGGACTGGAAGGGGCACTGTCCTGCGAGGCCTGGGATTCAGAAAATGGCGCATTGGATTGATTATTCATGATGTTCTCCTTTATATTCCACATAATCCGGTTCGGAAGGTATGGCGCGTTTCTTATCGCCGCGAATCAAATGCAAGCCCAGACCGATGATGGCGACTGCGACCAAAAAAGAAGGGATGCGGCTGAAATAGTAATTGATATACCACGGGTCGACTGAAAGGACATATTCGAAAAACCATTCGAGGGCTGGCCGGACCAGCTGGTCAAGCAGCAGATAGGCCCCCAGCAAAATCAGCCCAACGCCTGCCCACAGGGAGGTGTGTTTGCCCATGCCGCTCCATTTTTTCCGCAGGTTCGGATAGTTGGAAAAATCCAGCACATGCCGGTCGATCTCCTGCAGCTGTTCGGGTGTAAGACGGCGGGAATTGAGCGAATCAAAAAAGGAATAAAACCAGATCACCGGCAGCAGGAACAGGAAAAATTCCATCCGGAGCAGGGAAGTCAGGGAAAAGCATCCACAAAAAATGCACATAATGAGCACGCCCTTGCGCATCATGCCCAGATACATTTCCCCGGCGCCCGGAAGGAAGGCAAAGCAGAAGGTTAAAAAGCTACTTTTTCTCATTTTGACCATGACCCCTCTCAAATCGGATAGAATTGATGAATTGATCTAATCCCGATGAAATTTTTTCTGAAAATTGAAAAATTTTTTCGTTTGTACGATGAATAACAGATACAGCTGCTGGCGGTGTATCTACTGGCCTGTCTGTTTGGGAAAGTTCCATGCTGAAGAATCCTGCATGCCAGAATATCAGCGCCAGGCAGGCGGCTGCCGCTGCGGTAAAATACCGGCTGGCAAAGGTACGGCGCGCTTTTTGACGGAGTTTTTGCGTCACAGTGGGATAGGCCGGCTGTTCCGGTTCCAGCAGGAGGGAGCCTTCCAACAGCTGGGTATACCGGTCGATACATTTGTCACAGAAGGAAAGGTGTTCGGAAATTTCCAGACGGGCCAATTCGTCCAAAGACGTTTGGCCAATCAGCAGCATCAAGGCTTCGTCAGTCAGGCAGCCGTTTTCTTGAAACAACAGATTCATTGACACATTCCCTCCTTTATCAGATTTTGCAGCATCAGTCTGGCGCGATATATTTGGGTTTCTACCGTCCGTTTTGGCCGGCATAGCTGCCGGGCGATTTCATCCACACTTTTTTCCTCCAGGAAAAAGAGGATGGAAACCTTGTGGTAAGGCTCTTTGAGGTTTAAAATAGCCTGTTTTATGTAATCTGCGCTTTCCCCGCTGATATAAAGGCTTTCCGGGGAATTTTCATTGCGAAACACATCCAGTTCGCTCAAATCCTCTGAAACGGCAACCTTCCGGTAATAAGCGCTTTTTAAAAAGTCCTTGGCTTTATTGGTGGCGATGCGCACCAGCCATGCCTTCAGATTTTGCTCGCTTACCGTATCGATGTGGGAATAGGCGGAAACAAAGGTGTCCTGCATCAGGTTCTGCGCTTCCTGGTAGTCCTGCACGAGCTGGTAGCAGACGGTAAAAACCAGCTTTTCATAGCTTTCGACCAGGTTTTTAAATTGTTCTTTTGTCATCTCGTCCCGCGCTCACCACCTCAACTGCCTTTGTTGATAAAACGAACCAAAGCCCTGGTTCCCTTCAACATCATACAAAAGTTTTTAAAAATTGTCGAAAGGGATCAAAAGGAATCCGATTTTTTAAAATCTGAAAAGTCACGACAATAAAAAAACAACCGTCCCAGCTTTTCCAGGACAGTTGCCGATCAGAAATTTTCGGGTGACGCCACACGGATTTTTTCTGCGCAGAGGATATGGGCATCTTTTATTTATCCTGCTGCTTTTTTGAGATGTGCCGGTCGACCCAGGCGAATAATGCGCCGAGCAACAGGCAGGCGGCAAAAAAGGCGAGCAATTTGATGGGGTCGGAATCAGGTAGTAGAAAATGTCCCAGCCCGCCGCCCAAAGCCAGAGCGATCGTCAACAAAAGAAAGCGTTCAAAATATTTCATGGTAAATCCCCTTCCGGAATGGACTGTGCCCCAAACGGAGGAATCGAACGCGGGGAAGGCGTCCCCAGCTTGCCGGAAAAAAAGTCGTCCACAAACCAGACGTTTTCCACCGAAAAGCTTTTGCCGTCCAGATAGGACAGGACGCCTGCATCGGTGGAGAAACGGAAGGTAAGTTTATAAGAACAAAGCGCCTGCGATTTATAGCCGGTGCCGCGGTTGTCGCGGTTATAGCCGTATTTGGTGTCGCCCAGCAGCGGATGCCCGATATATGCCAGGTGCGCGCGGATTTGATGGGTGCGGCCGGTGAGCAGGTCGACCTCCAGCAGGGAAAACCGGCCGGTTTGGGAAAGGACCCGGTATTTGGTCAGGATGGTGCGGCCGTTTTCAATGGGATGGTCGAAAATCGCCACATGATTGTTGTCCCCGTCCTTGCGCAGGTAACCTTTGAGGGTATCGGACGGTTTTTCCATCCTGCCATGCACGATGCACAGATACAATTTCTGCAATTCGCGATCCTTAATCTTCTGGTTTAAAATCCGCAGCGATTCCGCATCCTTCGCCGCGATCACGATCCCGCTGGTATTGAGGTCCAGACGGTTACAAAGGGATGGCGTAAAGCTGTTTTCCTTTTCAGGGATATATTCCCCTTTCAGATAAAGATAGTGGAGCATACGGTTGACCAGGGTGTCGGCCTGGTGCCGGTCATCCTCATGGACGATCAGCCCGGGACGCTTATTGAGCAACAGGATATGCGCATCCTCATAAACGATATCCAGTTTGGCAGGCGCCCGCAAAAAGAGGGGCGTATCATCCGATGCGGGCGTAAAAAATTCATCATTGATATACAGCTGCAGCCGGTCGCCCGCGGTAAGGCGGGAGGAAATTTCGCAGCGTTTGCCATTCAGCTTGATGCGCTTTAAGCGGATATACTTGTAAAGCAGGGCAGTAGGCAGGAGGGGGACGGCTTTTGTCAGGAACTTATCCACCCGCTGGCCGGCATCATTTTGATTGATCAGGAATTCTTTCATGGCGGCCTCCTTAGGGAAACTGCCATCATTGTAGCATATTTTGAAAAAAATGGGTAGATACTGTTTGCAAACCGGCAGGGATTTGATATAATCAGTATAAATGAACGACGCTGCCAAAGCTGCGGGCAGGGCAAGGAGCCAAAAACGCAGGATGCGGCGGCTGATGGAAAGAGGAATCAGAATGATCACAAGGGAACGTGTAGAAGAAATTTTGAAGGAATCCGGGGTATTGCTTGAGGGACATTTCCTGCTGACCTCCGGGCGTCATTCGAACAAATATATGCAGTGCGCCAAAATTTTCCGGCACACCAAATACAGTGAAGAACTTTGTGCAGCGCTGGCAGAACTTTACAAAGATGAAAAGATCGACGTAGTCATCGGGCCGGCGATGGGCGCGGTACAGATGGCTTATGAAGTGAGCCGTCATATCGGCTGCGAAAACTTTTTTACCGAGCGGGTGGACGGTAAAATGGAACTGCGCCGCGGGTTTGAAGTGACGCCGGGGATGCGCTGCCTGCTGGTGGAGGACGTTGTAACGACCGGCGGTTCGGTCAAAGAAGTTGCGGAACTGGTAAAAGCAGCCGGCGGGGTGGTCGTCGGGGTCGGTTCGATCGTTGACCGCAGCAACGGCAAAGTGGATTTCGGCGTACCGTTCAAAGCAGTGTATCCGGTCGAAGTGGTGTCCTGGGAAGCGGAGGAATGCCCGCTTTGTAAAGAAGGGAAGCTCCCTGCGGTAAAACCGGGCAGCCGTAAGCTGACTGGATGCGGGAAATAATGCAGGCCATAAATCGCATGGCGGACAGGTGGTGGCGATAAATGGGCAGTATACATGAGGGCCACAGGCAGCGGCTGCGCGAACGCTTTTTGAAACAAGGTCTGGATGACTTTGAAGCGCATAATGTGTTGGAACTGCTGCTGTTTTATGCGATCCCCATGAAGGATACCAATGAACTGGCCCACCGGCTGCTGCAGCGGTTCGGTTCGATCTCGGCAGTATTTGATGCGGATATCGACGACCTGTGCCAGGTGGACGGCGTCGGACGCAATACGGCGGTCTTGCTGAAAATGATCCCGGGTTTGACCAGGCGTTATCTGGAGGACAGTGACAAGGAACCGGTGATCCTTTCGAGTGTGGAGCAGATCGGCTCATTTTTGCTCCCCAAATTTGTTGGACGCACCAAGGAAATGGTGTATTTGCTTTGTTTAAACAACAAAGGCGGGATCGCATATGCAGATTTTGTGATGTCCGGGACGGTGAATGCCGCCCCGATGTACAGCAGGGAAATCGTGGAAGCTGCCCTGCGCAGCAAAGCGGTTTCGGCCATCCTGGCGCATAACCACCCAAAAGGGATCGCGGTCCCTTCCAATGCGGATATGGCAGCGACCAAGATGGTCTATGATGCGTTGGCTTCAGTAAAGATCCGGCTGCTGGATCATTTTATCTTTGCAGGGACCGATTATGTTTCTCTAAAAGATTCCGGCTTTTTCAGCGACCTTTAAAGGCAGATATCTTTGCAGTAAAAAGCGCTCCGCAACAGATGGGAATTCTGTGTCGGAGCGCTTTTCATATACCTGTATAGGCCTGAACGCTGTCTGATTTGCATTTTGTACATGCATTTTTGGATGGATTTATGCATGGAGCCACGCCAACCGCTCTGACGGGCTGCCGCAGCAAAGAAGGCCCGTCAATCGCAGCACAGTTGCTGCGTATCCTTTTGCGGGTCCGGTACGGCCTGTTTCCAGGGGCCGTTGCGGTAAAAATAAATGGAAAGCGCAGCAGCTACAGACCAGCCGATCGGCCATGCACACCAGATCCCGATAGTACCAAGGGCTGTTTTTGACAGCAAAACAGCCAGAACCACCCGCAGGATCAGATCGGTGAAGGTCGCGGCCATAAAAGGGTTCATCCTGCCAGCGCCGCGCAGGATCCCATCCGCGACCAGTTTTGCGGAGATAACAAAATAGAACGGGGAGAGGATCCGCAGAAAATAAATACCTGTTTGGATCGCTGTTACAGTCGGTTCATCCATGAACAGATACAAAACAAACCGGCCGGCAAAGAAGTACGCCAGGAACAGCGGCATGCTCAGCAGCCACACCAGTTTGATCCCAGCCTGGAAGCCCTCTTTTATCCGGAACAGTTTCTGCGCCCCCATATTCTGAGCGGTATAATTGGAGATCCCATTCCCAAGAGTGGTAAACGAGGTGACGACCAGGTTGTTCAGCTTTACTGCTGCGGAATATCCGGCCATTACGCCGGTGCCGAAGCCATTGATGACGCTTTGAATGACGATATTGCCTACAGAAATGAAGCTTTGCTGAAAAATGCTGGGCACCGCAATGACCATGATCTTTTTGAAAATGGGGATAGAAAAGAAGGCATATTTTTCAGCGGATTCAATCTTTTTCAGACGCAGGAATACGACTGCCACTGCCAGGATGCAGCTGACCCCCTGGCACAGGAATGTTGCCCAGGCTACCCCCGCTACCCCCATGTCAAGCGCAGTGACAAAAAGGATATCTACCGCGATATTTGAAGTGGATGAGATCGCCAGGAAAATAAAAGGTGTGCGCGAATCCCCCAGCGCAGAAAAAATCCCGGTTGCGATATTATAGAAAAATACAAAAGGCAGCCCCCAAATATAAATATCCAGGTACAATTTGGAATCAGCAAATACATTTTCCGGCGTATGGATCAGGGCGAGCAGCGTATCACAGCTGCACATACCTGTCGCCATCAGAATCAGGCAAATCACAGCACTCGAAATATATGAGGTGGATACGGATGTTTTCATTTTCCCGTATTCCTTTGCCCCGAAAAACTGGGACACAATGACAGAACATCCGATATTGCAGCCAAATGCGAACGCGATAAAGATCAATGTGATCTCATAGCTGTTCCCCACAGCGGCAAGCGCATTTTCCCCAATGAATTTTCCCGCCACCAGGCTGTCTGCAATATTATACAGCTGTTGGAAAATGATGCTCCCAAACAAGGGCAGGCAAAATTTCCACAAAACTGCTTCCGGTTTTCCGACCGTCAGATCTTTATTCACGGAAAATCCCTCCTTCCAGGCGTTCCAGGCTTTCTGCGATCAGATCAACACAACCGGAAACGCCATACCGGCTGCTGGAAATCATCAAATCATAACTTTCCGGCTGTCCCCAATGGGTATCGGAATAAAAATCGAAGTACTGCCGCCGCAAACGGTCAATACGGCGGATGCGTTCCTCTGCCGCTTTGGCTGTAAGCCCATTGCGCTTCATCACCCTGGCACAGCGATCGTTTCCATCTGCATAGATAAAGACCGACAAACATCCCTGCGTCTTTAATATAGAGGAAGCGCAGCGCCCTACGATCACGCAGTCCTGATTCGCCAGTTGCACGATTGCAGCACGTTCTGCATCGTATACCATCTGGCTGTCGGAATAAAATGCAGTTGCAAGGTCTGCGCAATCGGCAAAGATGTTCCCGCTCAAAAAGCGCATAAAATTGGACGGCGTTTCCTCCTCACGGCTGATAAAGGTTTCGCTCAATCCAGAAGCTTGTGCGGCACGCTTTACCAGAAGTTTGTCATAACATGGGATATTCAGTTTCCCCGCTAATTTTTCCGCTACTTCCCGGCCGCCGCTGCCATATTCCCGGCCGATACATATGATGATTTTCTCCAATTTTATCCCCCGCTTTTGCCATTCGATCCGAAATATTTTTTGCTTCCCCTGCGTTGACTTTTTTACGCCTCCTATAGTATAATCAGTTCCATATTATATGTAAAATATATTTTATAATATTTTAATATATCATATTGATATGGAGAACCGATATGGATATCCGTTACGACAGTTACAAAACCTTTTATTATGTTGCAAAATATGAAAGTTTTACCCAGGCTGCCAATGTTCTACGCAACAGCCAGCCCAATATTACCCGATGCATAAAAAATCTGGAGGAAGAGTTGGGCTGTAAACTGTTCATCCGTTCCAACCGCGGCACCAAACTCACGCAAGAGGGTCAAAAGCTGTATACACACGTTTCGTTAGCCTTTGAACATTTGCGGGCCGGTGAAGAAGAGATTTTGCAGCGCCAAAGCCTGAAAAGCGGCAATATCACCATTGCTGCCAGCGAGATTGCGCTTCACTGCGCCCTGCTTCCCGCCCTGAAACGATTCCGAAGCAGATATCCCGGGGTGCGCATCCGTATATTCAATCATTCCACCCCGCAGGCGATCGAGGTGTTGAGAAACGGTCTGGCGGATTTTGCTGTCGTTACGACGCCCACGGACGCTCCAAAATCCTTGCTTTCCTATCCCATCCAAACCATCCAGGAAGTCCCGGTATGCAGCGCCGCATTTGACTCGATTCCCGCCAAAACGCTGACACTGCAGGAATTGCTCCAATATCCGATCATATGCCTGGGTGCGCAGACAAAAACTTTCCAATTTTATACCCGGTTTTTTGCCCAGAACGGGCTGACGCTGCGTCCGGATATCGAAGCGGCGACTGCGGATCAAATCCTGCCTATGGTGAAAAGCGACCTCGGGATCGGATTCGTCCCGGAAGATTTCATTTTTAAGGAAGCGGACCCTTCCGGTATCCGGGTTTTAACAGTAAAGCCTGCGATCCCGAAACGTGAGATCTGCCTGCTGAAACGGAAAGGCGAGGGGTCAAGCGTCGCGGCAGAAGAGCTTGAGAAAATGCTGTTGAACAAAGGGAGATAAATGGTTGCTTCGAAAAGTAAATATATCAAAAAGCCGGAAGGATGGCGTCTGGAACCCCATCCTTCCGGCTTTTTGACGTCAGGGGGGAAGTGGCGCCGGCCAAAGCGGGCATGCACATGAAAGAAGTTTCCGATATTCCTGTTCTAAAAAGTTGGACGGGCTAATAGGATAGAAGGGAAAAGGAAAAAGGATGTGGAAAAGATGGATGGAACGCAGGGATATCAAAGGGTTTGTGGGATGCTGGGAACAGACGCCGGACGGGTGCTTTTAAAAGTACCGAAAGAAGTGCAGGCGCAGGTGACCGAGATCCGCATGTATGCACAAAGGCCGGCAGCGTTGGTGGCGCCGGGGAAGATCTGGTTTTTGGACATGCAGGGGAATCTGTACAGCCGTCCGCCTGCCGGCGCATTTTCTCTGGACAGGGAAAGCTTGAAGGAAATTTTCGTATCGCTCTGCGGTTGGGCGGTCCATAGCCACCAGGAGGAATTGTCCAAAGGGTACATATCGGTCTGCGGTGGCCATCGCGCCGGCATTGCGGGGACAGCGGTGGTGGAAAACGGGAAGGTGACCGCCGTACGGGAGATCACTTCGATCGCGCTGCGGATTGCAAGGCTGGTGCCAGGTGCAGCCGATCAGCTGGTAAAAGAACTGTTTTTGCAGCGGCTGTGCGGCGTGCTGATCGCAGGCGCCCCAGCAAGCGGGAAAACCACCATGCTGCGGGATCTAGCGCAGCAGGTCGCCGGCGGGAGGGCTGGGGGGATCTGCCGGAAAGTATGTATCGTGGATGAAAGCGGGGAGATCGGAAGCTGCTTTGGCGGGCAGGGATGCAGCCAGCTCGGCTGCTGCGATCTGCTGTCCGGATATCCCAAAATGCAGGGGCTAGAGATCGCATTGCGTTTTTTTTCACCGGAAATGATCGTCTGTGATGAGATCTATACCAAAGAAGAATGTGCGGCTGTGGAACAGGCGGCCAATGGCGGCGTATGCGTGGTGACATCGGTCCATGCGGCCAGCTTTATGGAATTGGAAAGACGGGAGATTTACCGGCGGCTGGTGGATACGGGCGCATTTGAGCAGGTGGTATTGCTGCAGGGCGCACAATCCCCATGCAACATTTCAGAAATCAGGAGGACAGGAAAATGATGGCGGCAATTATGAAAACCAGCGGGATGATATTGATCGTTGTTTGCACGACTTCGTTGGGGCTTTCCATGGCAAAGACCCTTTGGAACCGGGTACAGGAACTGGAGGCAGCCTTTTCTGCGCTGACGGCACTGGAAGGGGAGCTGCGGTATACATTGGCGCCCCCGGATGAAGCGGTGATGCGGCTGGAAAGCCGGGAATCCCTGGCCAAAGCAGCTTTTTTGCCTGCATGTGCAAGCTTCTGCAGGCAGGGGATGCCGTTCCCGAAGGCGTGGCTGCGGGCGGTTTCCGAAGCAACCGGGGACATGCATCCGGATGATTTGGATATATTGTCCTCTTTATCGGATGTACTGGGCCAATGTGATATCCAGTCCCAGCTTACCCAACTGGCAGGCGCACGGGAACGTTTGGGCGTCCAGCTGGAGCAGGCGCGCGCAAAAGCAGCCAGCCATGCAAAACTATACCGCACAATGGGCGTACTGGCTGGGGCATTCATTGTGGTGGTGCTGGTCTGACGGAAAGGGGATAGGCAAATGGATGTCGATCTGATCTTCAAGATCGCGGCAATCGGGATCATTGTAGCAGTCTTAAACCAGGTATTGATCCGTTCAGGCCGGGAAGAACAGGCCATGATGACGACCCTGGCCGGCCTGATTGTGGTATTGATGATGATGATCGTACAGATCAATACCCTGTTTGAAACCGTGAAGAGCGTATTTGGGCTTTATTGAGATGGATATGATCAAAATCATTGGGATCGCGATGGTTTCGGCTGCTTTTTCGGTTGTTTTAAAAAAGAAAAACCCGGAATTCAGCCTCTTGATTTCTTTTTTGGCAGGTATTTTGCTCCTGTTCATGATCCTGTCTGCCATCCAGCCGCTTTTGGAACGGATCAGCAGTTTTATGCAGGTCATCCATGCGGGATCCGAACAGGTACAGATCCTTTTTAAAGCGCTGGGGGTCTGTTTTATCACCCAGATCGCATGCGACTGCTGCAAGGATATGGGGGAAAGCGCGATCGCCGCCAAGGTGGAAACGGCGGGAAAGGTCACCGTTCTGGTGTTGAGCCTCCCGCTTTTTGAACAGATACTTACCGTTGCAGGTGAATTGATCGGACGGTGAAATGGATGAAACGGATATGGATTTTTTTGATGGCAGCGCTGCTGCTGTCCGGCCTGCAGGTGCCTGTGTGGGGGATGCAGCCGGAAGAAAGCGGGCTGGACGAGAGGTTTTATCAAGAACAATTGGAAGCTGCCGGCGCACAGGAACTTTGGGAGGAAATGCCGCAGGATGCGCAGCATTTTTTCGGACAGGCAGGGATCACCGAACTGGATTATACATCGCTTTTATCGCTTACCCCGGAAGAATTTTTAAAAATAGTAGCAGATTTGGCTGGGGAAAAGATACGTCAGCCGTTGGCTGTCTGCTTTTCGGTACTGGGAATCATATTGCTTTGCGCATTGCTGGAAGGGATGAAAACGGCGATGTGGGAGGGGACGCTGTCGACGGTCTTTTCTACCGTAGCGATCACCTGCACAGTGGGGGCGATGGTTTCCCCAGTCATCGGATGTATCACCGCGACTGCCCAGGCGCTTGCGGAATGTTCCGATTTCATCGTGGGGTTTATCCCGGTCTTTACTTCGGTGGTGATTGCCGGCGGGCAGCCGGTAACGGCAGGGACTTATACCACCTTCCTGTTTATGGCCTGTCAGGTGGTTTCACAGATCGTTTCTGAAATACTGGTCCCGCTGATGGGGATTTATCTGGCCTTTTGCATCGTAGGAAGTTTGGTGCCGGGGATGAATATCTCTGCAGCGGCCAATTGTATCCGGTCGGTGGTCAATTGGGCATTGGGGCTTTTGATGACGGTATTTGTAGGGTTGCTTTCCTTACAGACGATCGTAGCGTCCGGAAGCGACAATGTGGCGGCAAAAACAGCCAAATTTCTGATCGGCAGCTTTGTACCGGTGGTAGGGGGCGCGCTTTCCGACGCTTTTGTTGCAACACAGGGGTATGTGCGGCTGCTGCGGGCAAGCATTGGGGTATTTGGGATCCTGGCGGCTGCGGCCGGTTTTTTACCGGTTTTTCTGCAGACGCTGCTTTGGTATCTGACTGCCAATTTCACCTCGGCGGCAGCAGAAATGCTGGAGATCAAAACGGTAGCCGGTATGCTCAAAAGTGCGGGTACGACTTTAGGGGTCCTGCTTTCGGTGATCCTGTGTTTTGCGCTGCTTGTTATCATCTCCACAACGCTGGTCCTGACCACTTCAACGGGGGTGTGATGCGGGATGGATGGGCTTCGGTACTGGGCGTTCGGGATCTGTTCGGCAGCGATCGCATGCGGGCTGGCGCGTATGATCCTGCCGCAGTCCGGCATGCAGAAAATCTTCCAGATCACATCCAGCGTATTTTTCCTGTCCTGCCTGCTCTCCCCATTGGCCTTCATGCCTATTGAGATAGAGCTGGAAACGCCGGAGCAGCTGATGCAGGAGGCGGAAAGCCGTGCGGAACGGATCACCGCCCAGGCGCAGGAACAACAGGGCGCACTGGCAGTGGAAAGCGTGCGGCTACAGGCAGGGGAGATCCTGGAAGGAATGGGGATCGGGGAATATCAAATTTATATCAATACGCATGAAAAGGACGGGGAAAGCATAGTAATTAGTGAGTGTGAGGTATATCTGGATGAAAGCTACGCCCCAAGGCATGATGAAATACGGGAGGCCCTGATGCAGCAATTAGGGGTAAACGTATTGATCGGATATGGATGACCAAGGAAAAGGAGTGACTACATGGATGGGAAAAAATATGCACAGATGCTTTTGGATAAATGGAAAACAGTCGTACACGGGCAAAAAAGCAAGCTGTTATTTTTCATCGGGATAGCGGGAATGTGTTTTATCCTGCTTTCAGCGGTTGTCCCGTCCATGCCGAAGGAGAACCCGCAATTGGGTGGGGAAACATTCAGCACGGAACAATATGTCAGCGATCTGGAAAGCCGGCTGGGGCAACTGATCGGCAGCATTGACGGGGTAGGACGCTGCGAAGTGATGGTGACGGTCGAAAATGATGTGGAGTATGTGTATGCCGTTGAGCAGACCCAGAACCGCAATGAAACAAACCGTTACGAAGGGGAAGAAATTACCCAGCAAAGCCAGCAGGAGAATACAGAGCAAAAGTATATTGTGCTCGATTCCGGCAGCGGCAAAAAAGAAGCGCTGCTCAGGACCCGGCGGCAGCCAACCATACAAGGCGTAGTGGTCGTCTGTGAAGGGGCGGGCAATATGGTCGTCCAGGAACGGGTAACACAGGCGGTGACAACGGCTTTAGGTATCCCGTACAATAAAGTTTGTGTAACAAAAATTGGTCAATAGAATGAGGAGGATCCCACTATGAATATGATTATTGGTAAAAAACAGATCATCCTGGCATCCTTGGTGGTCGGACTGGGTTTGGCGGTCTATGTGAACTATCAGTTTGCAGAAACCGACCAGATGCTGACCGAAGTATCTGCCCAGGGGGAAAATGAAAAAAATTATGGGGACGCACAGCTGGTAGATGCGGATGGGGAAGGCATGGATGGCGAAGCATATTTTGCCGAAGCAAAGGTTACCCGCCAGCGCTCCCGTGACGAAGCGGTTGAAACCCTCAAAAATATGATGGCGGATGCGGACGTCGACCCGGATATCAAGGCGGAAATGGCGCTGAAAGCGGCGGAAGTTGCGCAATCGATCGAAACCGAGGGTAAGATCGAAAACCTCATCAAGGCCAAAGGGTTTGAGGACTGCATGGTCTACTGCGATACCGAAGGGGTGGATGTAGTGGTAAAGACCGACGGGCTGCAGGCGGATGAAGTGGCGCAGATGAAGGATATCATCCTCAAGGAAACGGATATCCCGGTGGAAAATATTTCGATCGTAGAGATCAGCTAAAACATACTCCATAACGCAAAGAATTAGACACAGCGGGCAGAAGCATTTGTTTCTGCCCGCTGTGTCTAATTGGAATTTTTATAAAAACGAAACATCGGAATCTTCTGCAAGCATCTGGTTATAAACTCCGAGTACACGGTAAAATGCCTGGATATCTTCCGGGCTGCAAGTCTTGAGCAGCTCGTTCATAGTGGCCGCGAGATCCTGGACGTCAAAACTCTTATGCAGCAGGCTGAGTTGGCGCCCTTTTTCAGTCACATAGAGAGGGAGGATCTTTGCATTATCTTCCAGCTTTTTGCGGTAGATATATCCGCATTTTTCCAAACGGTTGGCAATCTGGCATAGCGAACCTTTGCTGCGCCCGCTGATTTTGGAAAGTTCTGCAAGACAGATGCCGGGGTGGTCATCGATAAACGAGAGCATATGGACATCATACATACGCATTGGATCGCCATTGCCGTAATCCCGCGGGACAATGCGGTACTGGTGATACAAATCCACAAACTTATAGAGGATCCGCGCCTGGTCATTCCATTTGCGATAAATTTCATCGATATCCGTAGAGGACTGTTGTCCGATCTGGTCGTCCATAAATGGCTCCTTTCTAAGCGAAGGGCATCGTTGATTGGGATTACCCTATCCTCCCGTTATTAAGCAGGTTGCCCACGATTGCGCCGACAAGTACCATCCCGGATTTGCCGCCAAGGCTTGCGTTGACGAGGTTTACATCAATTGCAGCAGCTGCAGATGCGACTGCCGACGGGCCACCGGCCATATTGACCATGACGAATGCCATAATGATGACGCCGACAACGATAATAAGGCCCTGTACAAAGTCGGTGATCGAAACTGCCATAAATCCGCCGGCGACGCAGTAAATTGTCACAACAACAGCGGTAATCAGGACTGCAAGGGTCGGGGAAATATTAAAGACGGTAGATACGGTCTTCCCGGCAGCCGAAAGCTGGGAAGCCACATAAGCCGCCATGAATACGACGATCGAAATGCCGCTCATAATGCGGATGATATTGCCGCAGGTGCGTACCCGGCGGACAAAGAAATCGGTATATGTTACACTGCCAAGGGTAGCAGAATAATTGCGCAGGCGTTTGGCAAAGATCATATACCCCATGATAAAGCCGATGTTAAATCCGATCAGAATATAGAAAGAAGAAGGGCCAAGCGTATAGACCGTCCCAACATATCCGATCAATACCCATGCGCTCATACCGGAAAACGCATAGCTGAATGCGGTTACCCAGCCGCCAAGCGTACGGCCGCCCAGATAGAAGCCTTCAACTGTGGTGGAAGCTTTGGCACACACCGCGCCAATCACCATCATAGCAATCAAATAAACGATAACGGGGATCAAAATGGCAAGAGAGGTCATCACTTGTTCCCTCCTTTCTTATTGCCCATCATATAATAAACAATTGTAAAACCTGTGCACAGCGCTGGGATTACAATAACAACCATATAA
>CALXGW010000111.1 GCA_944387965.1 uncultured Anaerotruncus sp.
TGCTTGACGTGCAGGGGGTCAGGGATTCGAGTTCCTTACCGTCCACCAGGGGTGCTGTTCGGGCAATCGCCCGGGCGGCATTATTTTTTTGCCGCAGAAGCGGCAAAATGATTTGCAGGCCGCATGTTTTTCCATCCCCATATGGCCCATCCACGGACAGCCCGCCCCCATAAAAAATAGCCGCCCCTTCAACTGCCTGGCGGCAGGTTGAAGGGGCGGTTTTCGTTTATCCTGGAAAAAACACGGATACCTTCAGCCGGCATCCTTTTTGTCCCAGCCGGCTTTCAGTCCTTCCGGAACTCTGAAAGGATCAGCCCTTTGTTGCGTTCCAGCGCCCACCGGATATTCCATTCATCGGTGAACAGCAGCAGATATTGATCCTTGAAATCCTGTACGATTTTGGTGTCCGAACTCAAATCCAGCTTTTTCGGTTCGATTTCCGGGGTATCAATCCAACGGATGTATTGATACGGCAGCCCCTCCATACGGATTTCCACCCCATATTCATTTTTCAGCCGATATTCGAACACATCGAATTGCAGCGTGCCCACAACGCCGACGATCACTTCCTCCATACCGGCGCCCGGTTCATGGAACACCTGGATCGCACCTTCCTGCGCGATCTGGGTCGTGCCTTTGACAAATTGCTTGCGTTTTAAGCTGTCCACCTGCCGGACCCGGCAGAAATGCTCGGGCGCAAAAGTTGGGATGCCGCCGAATTCAAATTTTTTCCCCGGCGCACACAGGGTATCCCCAATTGAAAAGATGCCCGGGTCGAATACGCCGATGATATCGCCGGCATATGCCGTTTCAATGATCTCACGGTCCTGCGCCATCAATTGCTGCGGCTGCGCCAGCTTAATTTTTTTGCCGCCCTGCACATGCATGACTTCCATGCCTTTGTCAAACACCCCGGAACAGATGCGGATAAACGCAATCCTGTCGCGGTGGGCCTTGTTCATATTCGCCTGGATTTTAAACACAAATGCAGAAAAATCCGGGGAAAACGGGTCGATAATCCCTGCGCTGGATTCGCGCGGCAGGGGCGGCGGGGTCATCAGCAAAAATTTTTCCAAAAACGGCTCTACCCCGAAGTTGGTCAAAGCCGACCCAAAGAATACCGGCGAAAGTTTGCCTTCCCGTACCAGTTCCATATCAAATTCATAACTGGCCCCATCGAGCAGCTCAATATCGTCTGAAAGGGTCTGATGCAGGCTTTCCCCAATCATATCATCCAACCGGGGGTCATCCAGGCTAACCTCTTCCTTTTCCACCTGCCGGATCCCATTTGCCAGCCCATCCGAAGTAAATTTGATGATTTCCCGGCTCTGCCGGTCGAATACCCCTTTGAATTCTTTGCCGCACCCAATTGGCCAGTTGACCGGATAGGTCATGATACCCAATTCCTGTTCAATCTGCTCCATCAATTCAAACGGGTTGCGGGCTTCGCGGTCCATCTTATTGATAAAGGTAAAAATCGGGATATGCCGCATCACACAGACCTTGAACAGCTTGCGCGTCTGCGGCTCCACACCTTTTGCTGCATCGATCACCATGACTGCGCTGTCAGCCGCCATCAGCGTGCGGTAGGTGTCCTCCGAAAAGTCCTGATGCCCGGGCGTATCCAAAATATTGATGCAATACCCGCCATATTGGAACTGCATCACCGAAGAAGTCACCGATATCCCACGCTGCTTTTCGATCTCCATCCAGTCTGAAACTGCATGCCGCGCATTCTTTTTCCCTTTGACCGCACCGGCCAGCTGGATTGCGCCGCCATAAAGCAAAAATTTCTCGGTGAGGGTCGTTTTCCCTGCGTCCGGATGGGAAATGATTGCAAACGTCCTGCGCCGTTCAATTTCTTTCATGTAATTAGCCAAGCTGATTCCTCCACTTATATTCTGCGCTCTAACTTATATAGTTTACCATTTCATCCGGCTTTACGCAATATCCCAGGCAGAAAATCCCAAATCCCATTTCTGGATGTCCCTAGGAAGATTTCCTGCCGTTCAAAAATGACATGTTCCAAAAATGGCCTGTTATCCCCCACCCTTTTCCATAAAAAACTAGGCCGCATAATACTTTCCAGCCCAGTTTTAGTACTTATAAGTATTAAATTATTCTGATTAAGCGCCTATACTGTTCCTGCCATGCACATCCTATCATTGCGTGAGGTCAATACTGCCAAGCAAGCCGATCAATTCCTCTTTTGTCAAAGATTCACTGTGGAAACAGTATTGCTGCCATTGATAAACCACGTCCTCACGGGCAGGGACATCTAAAATATTGCCTTCCGGCCGTTGTTTTTCCCCAAAAGCCAGCGGGTCAACCGATTCGATCGCAGGGATCTTTCTCCATGCGTACAGCTGATTCCACCCATCGTCCGAAACAAAAACAACATTTTCATACCCATCCATGTCCAGCTGTTCAATGACCGAACTGCCGCCATTGCCATATATCTGGGCGTCGGTAGCCGCAAGATGGCTGACAAAATGGAAGGATTTCCCATCCGGTGTTTCCAGTTCCAGATTCAACAATTCGATACAGGTTTCATATCCATCCGGCAATAAAAATACCTGTTGGTTTTTCCATTGCCCAAAACTGCTGTATAACAGCCTGGATCGGCCCATCTGCTCTTTTTGGGTATAATAACGGATATACGCATCCAGGACCCGGTAATCGGCGCCTATTTTTTCCGGCCAATGGATCTCTGCCTGCGCATGTCCGGCGAGCTGCTTGAGCCTTTCAAGATCGGCCGTTTCTTCCCCTGCTATATCATCCGTCCAGATGACCGTATCGCCATCCTCCGACCGGTATGCAAAAAGTGAAAGTTCTCCCGGTTCTGGCATCCGGTCAGGCGTTTGATCCGGATAAAACGGCTCTGTGACAGACGCCCCCGCAGGATCTTCCTTTTGTGGGGACATTGCCGCAAACCCGTCCCCCGCCAGGATAGAGTCGCCATAATCCCCTTGCTGTATTTTCCCGTCCACCATGACCTTCCAGTCAAACAGCTTTGCCGCACCGAGAAACAATGCCGAAGAAACCGCCACCAGCGCAGCGACCATCAATATCCTTTTCATTGGGAAGGCGGATATCCTGCCCTGCCTTTCGACTTTTTCAAGCGTCAATTGCTTGACGCGTTCCAGATCAATCTTCATGCTGCATATCCTCCATTTTCATTTTGAGCGCCGACCGTCCCCGTGCCAGCCTGCTCATAACGGTGGACCGGTTCATCCCCATCAGTTTTGCAATTTCACCGGTTGTTTGTTCCAAATAGTAATATCGGTAAAAAATTTCCCGATCAGGTGTTTTCAGCGTTTCGAGTACCCGCAGCAAATGTTGCTGTTTTTCAGACTGTTCCATTCTTTCTGCTGCCGATAACTCGCTCGACGGGATATCGAGCCCTTCCGGTAACGGCTCCACCGTTTTCATTTTCCTAAGCCGTTTGCGCCCGGTATTTTTTGCGATCACCGTGATGTACGCTTTCAAGCTTTTGTCAGGCTGCAGCTTGTTTCGCTGCTGCCAAAGCGTGAAAAAAACATCCGAGGCGATCTCTTCCAAATCCTGTGCCGTCAACCCCGCGCCCAGGAAACTGGATAAAATTTTTGCGACATGATCTCCATATCGGTCGATCAACAGGCAAAGGGCCTGGGTATCCCCTTTTTTCAGTTGCATCGCTATCTGCTCATCCCGCAATATCAACACCTCCTTTACCTGTATATATCCCATTTTAGCAGGATCTATTGCATAAAACAAAAAGCGTTCCCTGCTTGCAGGCTTTTGCAGCCTGGAAACCGGGGACGCTTTTTCTATTTGTATTTTAAATCTTTCATTGTCAAAAATGTATGGAAACCGTTTTATCCATCGTTTTCATTGGATAAACAGTTGACCATTCAGCGAACATCAGTATAATTGCTATTAAGCGAGTCGTGTCAAAATCAAAAAAACATCTGGATGAGATCGTACACAGGGGGGGAAACGGTAGTCGATTTGTATTTCCCGCCGCAGTAAAACCCACCATACCATATATCCACAATAGCAAATTCCCTGCTCTTTGGCGAATATGACTGCTGTCTTGACCCTTTTGCAAAGGAAACAATTCCGTAAAAATTCCAGATCTCATCCCTGTCTGTTAAGCAAAAAGAAAGGAGCATCCCTATGAAATTGTCTTTTCGTTGGTACGGATCGTCCGACCCCATCCGTCTGGAGTATATCAGCCAAATTCCAGGCATGCGGAGCATTGTCACCGCTGTATACAATGTAAAGCTTGGTGAAGTATGGCCGGAGGAATCCCTGGCCAATTTAAAGGCACAATGCGATGCCCATGGTCTGGTATTCGATGTGGTAGAATCCATCCCTGTCAGTGAAGATATTAAGCTGGGAACTGCCCGCAGGGATGCACATATTGCAGCCTATTGTGAAAACATCCGCCGCTGTGCTAAGTATGGCATCAAATGTATTACCTACAACTTCATGCCTGTCTTTGACTGGAC
>CALXGW010000112.1 GCA_944387965.1 uncultured Anaerotruncus sp.
GTCGCGCGTTCCACCATTTTCCTGGCGTTTTTGATATTGGTAGCGACCTTCAGATCCACCAGCCGCTTCATAACGAACGGTTTGAACAGTTCGAGCGCCATCTCTTTGGGCAGGCCGCACTGGTACATCTTCAGTTCCGGCCCAACCACGATGACCGAACGCCCGGAATAGTCCACGCGTTTACCCAGCAGGTTCTGGCGGAAACGGCCCTGTTTGCCCTTGAGCATATCCGACAGGGATTTGAGCGGACGGTTGTTCGGCCCGGTGACCGGGCGGCCGCGGCGGCCGTTATCGATCAGCGCGTCCACCGCTTCCTGCAGCATGCGCTTCTCGTTGCGCACGATGATGTCCGGTGCGCCCAGTTCCAACAGCTTTTTCAAGCGGTTGTTGCGGTTGATGACCCGGCGGTACAGGTCGTTCAGGTCGGAGGTGGCGAAACGGCCGCCGTCCAGCTGAACCATCGGGCGGATATCCGGCGGGATAACCGGGATCACGTCCATAATCATCCACTCGGGCTTGTTGTGGCTGTGACGGAACGCCTCCACCACTTCCAGCCGTTTGAGCAGCTTGATGCGTTTTTGCCCGGATGCGGTTTCCAGGTCGGTTTTGAGTTCCTCGGAAAGCTGGTCCAGATCGAGTTCCGCCAGCAATTCCTTGACCGCTTCCGCACCCATCCCGGCCCGGAAATCATCTTCATATGCTTCCTTCAGGTCGCGGTATTCCTTTTCGGAAAGCAAGGTGTATTTTTTCAGATTGGTAATGCCCGGGTCGATCACGACATAAGATGCAAAATAAAGCACCTTTTCCAAAAGACGCGGGGACATATTCAGCAGCAGCCCCATCCGGGAACTGGTGCCTTTGAAATACCAGATATGGGAAACCGGGGCAGCCAACTCGATATGGCCCATCCGCTCGCGGCGCACCTTTGCGCGGGTGACCTCAACGCCGCAGCGCTCGCAGATCTTGCCCTTATAACGGATCCGTTTGTATCTTCCGCAGTAGCACTCCCAGTCCTTCATCGGTCCAAAAATGCGTTCGCAGAACAGCCCGTCGCGTTCCGGTTTCAGTGTGCGGTAGTTGATGGTTTCCGGCTTTTTCACCTCGCCATAAGACCATTCACGGATCAGTTCCGGCGACGCCAGCCCAATTTTTATTGATTCAAAAATATTAAACTCCAAACGCGAACCCCTCTTTCTTTCATATGGCGGTATCCTGGGACCAATTGCGATAGGCCCGCCTTAGAAGTTGTCGTCATTTGCTAATCCGTCCAGCCCCAATTCTTCAATGGGGTCAAAATTTTCTCCAAGGTCTTCGTCCAGGTCGACGTCCAACAGTTCCAGGTCGGAGCTGTCCGGTTCCATATCGTTATCCATATCCGGATGCTCGATATCGAACCCGTCGTCAAACTCCCCGGCGACCTCGACGCCTTCCATCAGGGAATCATCCACTGGTGTGAGGCCCATGTTGTCGTCGTCATCGAAACTCTGCTTGAGGTCGATCTCCTGGTTATCCTTATCCAGCACCCGCATATCCAGGCCGAGCGACTGCAACTCCTTGATGAGCACCTTGAAGGATTCCGGGATACCCGGTTTCGGCACATTCTTGCCTTTTACGATCGCTTCGAAGGTCTTGACACGCCCGACCACATCGTCCGATTTGACCGTCAGGATTTCCTGCAGGGTGTAAGCGGCGCCGTAAGCTTCCAGCGCCCACACCTCCATCTCACCGAAGCGCTGGCCGCCGAACTGGGCTTTACCGCCCAGCGGCTGCTGGGTGACCAGCGAGTACGGGCCGGTCGAACGGGCATGGATCTTATCGTCGACCAGGTGATGCAGCTTGAGGTAGTACATATACCCGACTGTGACCGGGTTGTCGAACAGTTCGCCGGTGCGCCCGTCACGCAGCCAGGTCTTGCCGTCCCGGGAAAGGCCGGCCTGTTCCAGACAGTCCGCGATGTCTTCCTCGTTGGCGCCGTCAAATACCGGCGTCATGACCTTCCAGCCGAGTTCGGCTGCCGCGCGTCCCAGATGCACTTCCAGCACCTGCCCGATGTTCATACGGGACGGGACGCCCAGCGGGTTGAGCAGGATATCCAGCGGGCGGCCATCCGGCAGGTAAGGCATATCCTCCTGCGGCAGCACACGCGAAACAACGCCCTTGTTCCCGTGGCGTCCGGCCATCTTGTCGCCGACGCTGATCTTGCGCTTCTGGATGATGTAGCAGCGCACCACCATGTTGACCCCCGGCGAAAGTTCGTCGCAGTTTTCGCGGGTGAACACCTTGACGTCCACCACGGTGCCGTATTCGCCGTGCGGCACACGCAGCGAGGTATCGCGCACCTCGCGCGCCTTCTCGCCGAAGATTGCACGCAGCAGCCGTTCCTCGGCATTCAGCTCGGTTTCCCCCTTCGGGGTGACCTTGCCGACCAGGATATCGCCCGAGCGCACCTCCGCGCCGATGCGGATAATCCCGCGTTCATCCAGTTCCTTGAGCGCGTCGTCGCCGACATTGGGGATATCGCGGGTGATCTCCTCCGGCCCCAGCTTGGTGTCGCGCGCCTCGGTTTCAAATTCCTCTACATGGATAGAGGTGTAAATATCGTCACGGACCAGTTTTTCATTGATCAAAACCGCGTCCTCGTAGTTGTAGCCTTCCCAGGTCATGAAGCCGATCAGCATATTGCGTCCCAGGCTGATCTCACCGTGGTCGGTGGACGGCCCATCCGCGATGACCTGCCCTTTTTCCACCTGTTCGCCCTTGGAAACGATCGGGCGCTGGTTGATGCAGGTGCTCTGGTTGGAACGCATAAATTTAATCAGGTGGTACGGATGCTGTTCGCCCTGGCTGTCGCGAATCACGATTTCATCGGCACAGACCGATTCCACCACGCCCGACTCCCTGGCCACCACTGCGACCCCGGAATCGACCGCCGATTTATACTCCATACCGGTCGCGACGATCGGCGCTTCGGGTTTGAGCAGCGGGACTGCCTGGCGCTGCATGTTTGCGCCCATCAGCGCGCGGTTGGCGTCATCATTCTCGAGGAAGGGGATCATCGCCGTCGCGACCGAAACCACCATCTTCGGGGAAACGTCCATATAATCCACTTTTTCGCGCTCACAGACCATCACCGCATCGCGGTAACGGACGCTGACCTTCGGGTTCACAAAGCGTCCCTCTTCGTCCAGCGGCTCATTGGCCTGCGCCACGATATACATATCCTCAATGTCCGCGGTCATATATTCGACCTCGTCCATCACAGCGCCGGTTTCTTTGTTGACCCGGCGGTAAGGCGCTTCAATAAAGCCATATTCGTTGATCCGCGCAAAGGTTGCCAGATAGGAGATCAACCCGATGTTCGGGCCCTCCGGCGTTTCGATCGGGCACATGCGGCCATAGTGGCTGTAGTGCACGTCGCGGACCTCGAATCCGGCGCGGTCACGGGAAAGGCCGCCCGGTCCGAGCGCCGAAAGACGGCGCTTATGGGTCAGTTCCGCCAGCGGGTTGGTCTGATCCATGAACTGGCTCAACGGGGAACTGCCGAAAAACTCCTTGATCGAAGCCACCACCGGCCGGATATTGATGAGCGCCTGCGGGGTGATGACGTCCATATCCTGGGCCTGGGTCGCCATACGCTCGCGGATGACCCGCTCCATACGCGAAAAACCAATGCGGAACTGGTTTTGCAGCAGTTCGCCGACCGAACGGATGCGGCGGTTGCCCAGGTGGTCGATATCGTCCACCGTGCCGAGCCCAAAGCTCAGGCCGCACAGGTAGTTAATCGAAGCGAAAATATCGTCTTTGATGATGTGTTTGGGAATCAGTTCATCCTTGCGGGCGGAAATCTGTTCTTTCCGTTCTTCCTCCGACTGGGTATTCTCCAAAATCTCCCGCAGCACGGCAAACCGCACCTTTTCATGGATGCCCAGTTCTTCGCAGTCAAAATTCACAAAGTCCTTGATATCCACCATGCCGTTTGAGAAGACCTTTACCTCGTCCTCGCCGATCTGCAGGAAGACCGTATCAGCGCCGGAACGGCCGATCCGGTCAGCCAGTTCACGGGTGATGACGGTGCCCTGGTCGGCCAGCAGTTCGCCGGTCATCGGGTCGATCACCGGCCGCGCCAGCACCTGCCCCGCAATACGCGCCGGCAGCGACAGCTTTTTATTGTATTTGTAACGCCCGACCTTCGAAAGGTCATAGCGGCGCGGGTCGAAGAAGAGGGCGTCCAGATGGCTCTGGGCCGAATCCACCGTCGGCGGCTCGCCAGGACGCAGTTTGCGGTAGACCTCCAGCAGCGCTTCCTCGGTGTTGGCGGTGGAGTCCTTTTCCATGGTGGCGAGCAGCAGCCGGCAGCTGCCGAAAAATTCCAGGATCTCCTCGTTGGAGCCGAGCCCCAGGGCGCGGATGAAGGTGGTCACCGGCAGCTTGCGGTTTTTATCGATACGCACATAATAAACGTCGTTGGAATCGGTTTCATATTCCAGCCATGCGCCGCGGTTGGGGATCACCGTGGCGGTATACAGCTCCTTGCCGCTCTTGTCATGCGCAGAACCATAATAAACGCCGGGGGAACGCACCAACTGCGAAACGATTACACGTTCCGCGCCGTTGATGATGAAGGTGCCGCTTTCGGTCATCAGCGGGAAATCCCCCATGAAGATATCCTGCTCCTTGAGTTCCCCTGTTTCCTTATTGAGAAGGCTGGCGCGCACGCGCAGCGGGGCGGCATAGGTCGCATCCCGCTCCTTGCATTCCTCAATGGTGTATTTGGGCTTGTCATCCAGACGGTAATCGATAAAGTCCAGCACCAGGTTGTCCTGATAATCGGTAATGGCCGAAACGTCCTTAAAGACCTCTTTCAGCCCCTCATCCAGGAACCATTGGTATGAATTTTTCTGGACCTCGATCAAGTTCGGCATCTGGAGTACCTCGTTGATGCGCGAAAAACTCATACGGGTCGTCGTGCCCTGTGTTACCGGCTTCACTTTCACCATAGGCTTTGCTCACTCCATTCTCTGATTTGCCGCATTTCTGCGTCCGGCTTCCCCTGCCAGTAAAAGCGGATTTGCCCGATCCCAGCCACATGCAAAATTGACAAATTTTTTCACAAAATTACATTGATTTTGCGGGTTGCTCTTGCCAAAATTGTCGAAATGTGGTATGATTTTTTGTTCATAAATACAGAATTGGCCATTTTGATACAGTATATTAGTTTATCACGTTCTGTCAACTGTGTCAATACCAAATTTGTCAATCTTCCACTTTTATCCTGCCGTCCCTTTGGGCAGAACAGAGAATTTCACCATTTTTGTCAAATTCGGTATTTTTTGTATACGAAATTCAATTTAAAATACAATTCCCCCGCCATTTGATCCCCTTCCCAGCTTCCGGGCAGCAAAAAACCGCGCCTTCCGGATGATCCAACCATCCGGAAAACGCGGTTTTTTCATCTTTCTTTTTACAGATCAGTCAGCCAACGCGTATGCTTTGAACGCCTGGTAAGCCGAATAGACATCGTTCTTGGAAACGATCTCGAACGGGGAATGCATCGAAAGCACCGGTACCCCCACGTCTACGACATCCACATCCAGCGCCGCCACATATTTTGCGACCGTGCCGCCGCCGCCCTGGTCGACCTTGCCCAGTTCGCCGGTCTGCCAGGAAACCTGCGCATCGTCCATGATCCGGCGCACCCACGCCATAAATTCCGCCGACGCCTGGCTGGTCCCATATTTCCCGCCCGACCCGGTGTACTGGGTGACCACCATGCCGTAATTGAGATAGGCGCAGTTGCGTTTTTCCAGCGTATCCCCAAACGTCGGGTCAAACGCGGCGTTTACATCGGCCGAAAGGCAGGTCGAACGGCTGAGTACCGCATGCCCGCTCACGCCGGAAAGCGCCGCCAGGTCCTTGACAAAATATTTGAGATACAGGGAATTGAGCCCCGTATTGCCGTCCGACCCAGTTTCCTCCTTATCCGCAAAGACGGTGATGGTCGTGTAAGCCGGATGTTCCGCCTCGAGCGCCGCCATCAGCGAAGTATAGGCGCAGACACGGTCGTCATGCCCATAGGAACCGATCATCGAACGGTCCAGCCCCACGTCCCGCGCCCCAAAGGCCGGCACCATGGTCAATTCCGCCGAAAGGAAATCCTCTTCCTTCATCCCGTATTTCTCATTGAGCAGCCGGATGATGTTGAGTTTGACCTTCTCGCTCACCTTGTCGTCCTTGAACGGCCGGCAGCCGATCAGCACATTCAGTTCTTCCCCTTTGAGCCCCTGGGAAAGCGGGCGTTTCATCTGGTCGGTTGCCAGATGCGGCAGCAGGTCGGTCACGCAGAACACCGGGTCGTCTTCCCCTTCGCCCAGCGCCACCGTCACCGTCTGGCCGTCCTTTTTCACGATCACCCCATGCAGCGCAAGCGGCAGCGCGCCCCACTGGTATTTCTTGATGCCGCCATAATAATGGGTCTTGAACAGCGCCAGCTGCGCTTCCTCATACAGTGGGTTCGGCTTCAGATCCAGGCGGGGCGAATCGATATGGCTGGCCATGATCCGCACGCCGTCCGAAATCGGCCGGGTGCCGAAGGTGGCAAGCAGCAAAGCTTTCCCGCGGTTGTTGCGGTATACCCGGTCGCCGGGCTGATAGGATGCTGCCGGGTCAAACGGGCGGAATCCCGCCTTTTCCGCCAGCTCGATGATATAACTGACCGCCTCGCGCTCGGTTTTGCACCGGTCCAGGAACATTTTATACGGCTCACAGAAATCCTGCGCCGCTTTTTCCGCAGCTTCATCGTTTTTCATTCCGATATTTTTGCGGTTCAGCAGCAGTTCCTCCGCCAGCTGTTCCCCCTGTGTCTTTTTTTCCTGTTCCATAAAAAAGCCTCCCTTATTGACTGTTTTTCAGCGTCTTATCGTTTGCCATTGGTCTGCCCCACAGGAAAGCCAATTTTCCCGCGGATGTTAATATAACTCTCTGTATATTTCAAGTGTTTTTTGCACTTTTTCGACATATTCCTTGGTGTCTGCAAACGGGATGTTGGTCACTTCCTGCCCGTCCGGGGCATACTCGGGGTCTTCCAACCAGCTTTTGACGCTGCCCCATCCGCCGTGATAAGCACAAAGCGCATTGTTGACGCTTCCGAATTCATCCAGCAGCATCCGCAGCATCGAGGTGCCGTAATCGATATTGGTCGCCGGGTCAAACAGGGCGGAAAAGTCATCCGTCTGTTCCTCACCCCGCCGCATCCGCACCCAGTTATATGCATCGGGCATCAGCTGCATCAGTCCCCGCGCCCCGACCGACGATTGTGCATCAGGGGAAAAATTGCTCTCAGTACGCACCACTGCATATACCAGCGCCGGTTCCAGCCCTTTTTCTTCACAAGCCGCCTCGATCAGTTCGGTATATCGCAGCGGGTAGGCCGCCTTGTCGTATAACTCCTGCCCGATCGTTACCAGCTTGACCCCCACCGCCGCTACCACAGCCAGCAGCGCCAACTCCACAGCCCATCTCCACGGCGCCTTTCTTTCAGCCCTCCTGCGCATCATCCGCCTGCTCCAATTCTGCCAGGTCGCCCGGATCCGCCGGCGTTGCCGCCGCATCCTTTCCACCGTCTTCCTGTCCTGCCGGCGCAGCTTCTGCCGCAGGGGCCGCTTCCTCTGCCGCCGCAGGGGCGGCTGCCTGGGCAGGCGCATCTGCCGGATCGGCTTTTGATTTTGCCGCAGCGGGCTTTTTGCGGTGATCTGCCCAGTCGCCTTTTTCCGCCATCTCGCGTAATTTTGAAAACAGGTCAGAAAAATCCGCCTTGAGTTCCTCCAATCCCTCGTCATTATGCAGTACATCGTCCGCGCGGGTGATATAGAACGCATCCGAATTTTGGGCATTTACCCGTCTTTGTGCGGCTTCGGTAGTCATTGTATC
>CALXGW010000113.1 GCA_944387965.1 uncultured Anaerotruncus sp.
GTCGGCTTTGGCTTCCAGCGCAGCGCCATATCCCGAAGGGGTCAGCGCCAGGTCGATATTGCGCCGGTCCTGTTCATTTTTTTGCCGGGTCAGATAACCCGTCCGTTCCATTTTTTCCAGCTGCTCGCTCAGGGTGGCCGGGCGCCGGTCGGTCAGCTCGGTCAGCTGCCGCTGGGTCATCGGCCCATGTTCCTGCAGCAGGATGAGCAGCCGGCCCTGGCCGCGGTATTTTTCCGATGCGCTCAGTCGGTGGGCGCATTGGTGCAGCAGCCGCAGCAGGGTGAGGTTATCAGGTTGCATCGGTCAAATCGGCCTCCTTTTCTGATTGTTCGGTAACTTATCATCAATAGCATACTCCTGTTTTTATGAAATTGCAAGGTGCCGAACGGATTTTTTGGCTGGTTTGCATCGCCTTCCCTGCTTGCCAAAAAATAAGCAGATAAAAACGGGAAGCCTGCCGACGCAGGCTTCCCGTTGGAGGAAAAAGATAGTGAATACTGGAAAGGATATGGCGGGGGCGTTATTTGCGGCAAATTGCCCGCGCAACCGCATCCTTCCAACCTGAAAGCAATTTGCTGCGCATACCGGCATCCATCTGTGGAATATAACATTTTGCCGGGGCGCGGTTAAAAAGGTCGCCGGCTTGATAAAGTCCCAGGCGGATACCAGCAAGATAGGCGACCCCAGTGGCAGAAAGTTCTTCAAATGTGGGAACTGCTACCGGTATACCGATAATATCGGCCTGGAACTGCATCAAAAAGGCGTCACGGGTTGGGCCGCCATCCACCCGCAGTTGTCCTAGCCGGGTGCCGGCGCTTTTTTCCATGGCTTCGATGACGTCAGCAATCTGATAGGCAATGCTTTCTTCCGCTGCGCGTACCAATTCAAATTTGCCGCAGCTGCGGTCAAGGCCGCAGATCAGTCCTCTGGCATTTTCTTCCCAATAGGGTGCTCCCAGTCCGGAAAATGCCGGTACCAGATAAAGCCCGTCGACCTGTTTCGCCTGTTGCGCCAGTGCCGACGCCTCTTTTGGGGAAGCAAGCAACTGCAGGTCTTCTACCAGCCATTTGATAATCCCACCGGTATAATTGATATTGCCTTCCAGCACATAATTTGCTTCCCCATTGATGCACCATGCCAGAGATGAAGCCGCTGCATCTGAAGTAATCAGCACCTTGCCGGTATTCATCATAATGGATGAACCGGTGCCATAAGTTGCTTTCGCCATCCCCGGCTGATGACAGCCCTGCCCATACAATGCACTGTGGCTGTCCCCTAAAACCGCATGGATTGGGATTGGGCGGTCCAATAGGCCGTCAAAATCGGTTTCTCCAAAATATCCATCTGATTCTGTAAGGGCAGGAAGGGCCTCCGGCGGGATATCAAACCATCGGCAGAGGGTATCGCTCCATTGTAACCGTTGCAGGTCAAAAAGTTGCGTGCGCGACGCATTGGAATAATCCGTTCGGAAATTTCCCGTCAGCCGGTAGATAAGCCAGCTGTCGATTGTACCACAGCACAACTCTTTTTGCCGGATATTTTTTATATTTTTGAGTACCCAGCTGATTTTTGCTGCCGAAAAATAAGGGGACAACGGAAGGCCGCTGATTGTCTTCACTTGTTCGGCATAACCATATTCCCGTAATTCAGCGCAGATCGCCTCGCCTCGGCCACACTGCCAAACGATGGCATTATAGACCGGGAGGCCAGTCTTTTTGTCCCATACCAAAGCCGTTTCCCGCTGGTTACACACCCCTGCCCCTATAATTCGGTTTTTATCGATCCCTGCAGATTCGATGACCTTCCCGACAGCAGCAATGGTATTCCGATAAATTTCCATCGGGTCATGCTCTACCCAGCCCCGCTCATTCACATACTGCCGATGTGCAATATCCGTCCGGCAGATAATATCGCTGGTTTCATCAAACAACAATGCTTTGGTACCGGATGTACTTTGGTCAATGCTCAGGATATATTTTTCCACTGGACTTAATCATCCTTTCTGCATTCTCTGCAATCCCGCTTGCATTCAGCCCATAATAATCGAATACCTGCCTGGAAGTACCAGCGATAGCCGGCTGGTCGGGAAGCGCCATATTGACCACTGGGACTGGGCAGCAGGTGGATACGATCTGGCTGACAATTGAACCCATCCCGCCAAAAGCGGAATGTTCTTCAACTGTTAGGATGCTGCCGGTTTCCCGGGCAGCATCCAGAACAGCCTGGCGGTCAATCGGTTTGACACAGTACATATCCAGCACACGGGCGGATATCCCTTTTTGTTTTAATATTTCTCCGGCTTTTTGTGCCTCCCGAACCATTTCCCCACAGGCAATGATGGTGATATCCTTTCCCTGTTGCAGTACTGTGGCCTTATCCATTACAAAATTACATTGCCCGGATGTATAGACATCTTCCACCGGATTGCGTCCTACACGCAGATATGCCGGAGAATCATCCGCAACAAGCGCTTCCATCAAGCATTTGGTCTGATGCCGGTCGCTGGGCAGGTACACCCGCATGCCGGGGATGGATGCAATACAGGCGATGTCCTGGGTAGAATGATGGGTCATCCCCAAAGGCCCATAACTGATCCCGCCAGAAATTCCAATCAATTTTACATTATTCTGTGAATAGGCAACATCCACCTTGATCTGTTCCAGGCTCCGGGTGGACAAAAAGCAGGCAGGGGAGGCGGCAAACGGTTTTAGCCCACAACTAGCCATTCCCGCAGCGATGGACACTAGATCCTGTTCGGCAATGCCAACTTCAACAAATTGTTGCGGATACGCTTGGGCAAATGGTTCCAAAGACGCAGAACCACGGGAATCACTGCATAAAACGACAATGGTCTTATCCTGGCCGGCTTTTTCCATCAGCGTTTCACAAATGGCGCGGCGGTTTGGTATGGTATTCATTCGATCATCGCCCGCCTTTCCTTCAGCTCTTCCAGGATTTGTTGATATTCTTCTTCGCTGGGTACTTTATGGTGCCATTTTGCCTGGTTTTCTGCAGCAGAATAACCGTATCCCTTAATGGTATTAGCAATGACTAGAGCAGGTGCCCCAACAGATGCCTTCGCTTCACTGATTGTCTGATCCAAAGCGTCTATCCGATTGCCAGGGCATTCCCACACCTGCCAGCCAAAACTTTCAAAGCGAGATCGCAAATCCCCTGGGTTCATCACCGATTCGGTTGTGCCAGAAATCTGCAGGCGGTTGCGGTCGATGATAACAATCAGATTATCCAGTTTAAAATGGGATGCCGCCATTGCTCCTTCCCAGACAGACCCTTCCGCCAGTTCCCCATCACCCATTACCACATATACACGGTAGGGTTGCCCTTGCATCCGTCCAGCCAGGGCCATGCCGACGCCCACTGGCAGCCCATGCCCCAGTGACCCGGAATTGATCTCCACACCATTGATGTTTTTGTTGGGATGTCCGGTATATTTGCTGCCGAATTGACAAAAGGTTTCCAATTCTTCTTTTGGGAAAAACCCTTTATCACACAGGATACAGTATAATGCCTCGGCAGTGTGGCCTTTGCTTAGGATAAACCGGTCGCGGCTGGGATCGGTTTGCTGTGCGGGGGAAACGTTGAGATGTAGATAAAATAATGTGACCAGAATATCCATTACACTAAAATCACTGCCAATATGCCCGCTTTTCCCGCGATAGATCAATCCTGCAGCCTGCTCCCTGAGTAAAAAGGCTTTTCGGGACAGTTCGGTATCATTCATTTTACCATTTCCCCTCTAATCGTTGCCTTTACAGTTTCTTCCACCGGGTCATACAGATCGGGCGTTACGCCGATATATTTACACGCTTCATAAAGGATCGGCACGACATCGCCATGGATACCTGTGCAATGATGGATATAAGGCCCACAGACAATCTTTTCCTCCAATCGGTCAAGATTTTCTACCTCTACCCAGGCATAGGTCCCTTTTGTATACGGTCCATCGACCATGTGTGCATTTCCCAACAGCAGCGAGTATTGCCCATGGTCGCCATCAAAACGCGCCAATGTAATTTTTCCACCCTTGCACAGCGCCTCAACTGCACCGGGATGATCAAATGCCAATGGGTATCCCAAAACCGGTTTGGTCTGCGCCAGTTCCAGCGGCCACGGCCCGCAATGCTGAAGCAATTCGGCATTTTCATTGGTTGGATGGCGCACCGTCCAATCCGCAAAGAAGGTGGGGGTATCTCCCATACCTGCTGCCTGGACTAAGATGGAAGTGATTGCCCCATGAATATCCGTTTCGCAAACCACCGGCAACCCTTCACTGGTCAACAGGGAATTGGCTGCGCAGGGCATGATACCTAATTCACTTTGCAAGCAATTCCAGCATTGGATCGCAACCGCATTGCATCCGTATTGGTTTGCCAGCCGTCCCATTGCAATCTTTAATGCCGCAACTGCTTCCAGTTCGGATGGTGTGACCTGCACATCCATGTTTGCATAGACATATTTGATGGTTTTTTCCAATTCGCTGCGATCCTGTTTGGCTTCCTTTACCGCTTGGGTCAGTTCCGGCATCGGGATGGGGGAAAGCTGAATACCATATTTCTCCAATAATTCCCCTTCATTGCACATTGTGCTCCAAAAATCAAACGGGCGGGTAGAAATCTGCAGAATACGGGTTTTTCGGAACGCTTTTACCACGTTGCAGACTGCTATAAAGCGTCTGATTCCCTGTTCAAATGCAGGATCGGACAGCCGGCAGTTCTTTAAATAGGTGAATGGCACATTGAACCGGCGAAGAACCTTACCGGTAGCAAAAAGCCCGCACTGCGTGTCCCGCAGGCGCACTCCATTTTCGTCAGGCGCTTCATCCCGCGGACCCCATAAAAGGACGGGTACATCCAGCTTCTGTGCCAGCCGCGCAACCAGATATTCGGTACCAAAATTACAGTGGGGCACAAAAAGCCCATCGACCTGTTCTGCTTTAAATTTTTGGGCAATTTTTTCCATATCCCCGTCGTCATATAAAAGTCCCTCATCGTTAAACTCGGTGATATCTGAAAAAGATACCTGTAATTCGTTTAACCGTTGCCGTGTAAGACCGGCATATTTCACAGCGTCAGGGGCGCTGAAGATGCTACGGCGGGTGGGTGCGAAACCCAGTTTGATATTGACCATGGATTTCCCTCCTTTAAAAATACAGGCGGCCGGCCGTATCAAAAAGGTACGGATGGCCGCCTGTGATAGGTGGCATTTGTAATCAGGCGCCCGGTGAGAAATGATGCGTTATTTCTGGGCGATGACCGCTTTGGCACATGCAATGATTCCCTGCGCAGTCAAACCATGTAATTCCATAACAGCTTCAAATTTCCCGGATTTTCCAAAGGCATCCTTTACACCGTGCCGGATAAAGGGGACACACCTGTTTTCTGCAAGCACTTCCGCAACCGCGCTGCCCAACCCGCCGATGATATTATGGTCCTCGGTTGTAACAATCGCGCCGGTTTCATCAGCCGCTTTTAAAATGATCTGCCGGTCGATCGGTTTGATGGTGTGCATATCAATGACACGCGCACAGATTCCTTCCTCCTTGAGCAGCTGCGCCGCCTGCATCGCCCGTTCAACCATAATACCGGTTGCGATAATGGCCACATCCTTACCATCACAAAGTTCCACCCCTTTGCCAATTTCAAACTGATATCCTGGGATATCCGTGTGGGTCTGGGTAGCGCTGCGGGGCATACGGATGTAACACGGCCCGTCGTATTCTGCGACTGCACGGACCATCTGTTTGGTTTCATTCGCGTCGCTTGGACATAATACAACATTGCCTGGGATGGTACGCATCAGGCTCAAATCTTCAACGCACTGATGCGTCGGCCCATCCTCGCCATTTGTAAATCCGGCGTACATCCCCATCACTTTTACATTCAAATGCGGATAAACCACACTGTTCCGGATTTGATCGTAAGCGCGTCCGGCAGTAAACATAGCAAAAGAATGGACAAACGGAATTTTCCCGCAGGTAGCCATACCGGCAGCAATCCCGACCATATTACATTCGGCAATCCCAACATTGAAATGCCTGTCTGGGAAACTGTCTGAAAATTTGTCTGTGAGGGAGCATGCCTGTAAATCGGCGTCGATTGCGACAATTTTTTCATTTTCTTTGCCCAGCTGGGCCAAAATCTCCGCATAAGCCTGTTTAACAGATCCTGTATTTCCCATTGTTTAACCCTCCAAATCCTCTAATGCTTTTTTGAGTTCCGCCATTGCACGCTGGTACTCGTCCTCTGCAGGCGGATGTCCATGCCAATTGACATTGTTTTCCATAAAGGATACGCCCTTACCTTTGACTGTATTGGCAATAACCATGACAGGTTTGTTTTTGATCTGCTTTGCATCCTCAAATACCTGTGCAATGGCTGCATAATCATGCCCATCGATCTCAAAAGTTTCCCATCCAAACGATTTCCATTTTTCTTTCAGCGGCTCCAGCGGCATTACCTCAGCTACTGTGCCGTCAATCTGTAGCCGATTGTAGTCAACAATACCCACCAGGTTATCCAACTTATATTTCCCTGCCGCCATTGCCGCTTCCCAGATCTGCCCTTCCTGTATCTCGCCGTCGCCCATCATGGCATACACCCGGTAACCGGCATGATCCAGTTTACCCGCCAAAGCCATCCCAACCGCTGCGGACAAGCCCTGTCCCAACGAACCGGCAGACATATCTACCCCCGGCACATGGTTCATTTCCGCGTGCCCCGAAAGGTAGCTATCGATATGGCGGAAAGTTTTCAAATCTTCAATCGGGAAAAATCCCCGAAGCGCCAATGTAGGATAAAGCGCTGCTGTACCATGCCCTTTGGAGAGGACAAAGCGGTCACGATTAGGCTGTTTGGGATTTTTCGGGTCAATGTTCCGCATGGTTTCAAAGAACAGGACGGTCATAATATCGACCGCTGAAAATGCGCCGCCAATATGGCCCGAATTAGCGCTGTGAATGGCGTCCAGCCCCAAAATCCGTGCTTTGGTTGCAATTTTTGAGAGTTCACGAATTTTTACATTATCCATAGTACAGACTCCTTACCATTTATTTTGATGAAAAATATCAGCCTGTGGTTACAGCCATTTTCCCACTTTTGGCCCGTTCTTTTTGCAGGCAGTCATATCCAACTGCCAGGATCAGCACAATCCCCTTTACCACCATTTGGGCATAGGAATCCAAATTGATCAAAACCAGCCCGTTATTCAATACGCCGATAATCAATACGCCAGCAATCATGCAGGATACCTTGCCGACCCCGCCGTTTACGCTGACCCCGCCCAAAACGGTGGCGGTAATTACATCAAACTCGAATCCTGAACCGGCAGAAGGTTGCGCCGAGTTGGTGCGTGAAAGGATGATGATGCCTGCAACTGCCGCACCCAATGCAGACAGGATATAGCCTAAAATTTCGATCCGGTCCACATTGATCCCGGAAAGTTTGGAAGCTTCCCGGTTGCCGCCCACCGCATAGAAATATCTGCCGATATAGGTCTTATTCAGGGCAAACGAACAGATTGCAAACATAATCACCATAATGATG
>CALXGW010000114.1 GCA_944387965.1 uncultured Anaerotruncus sp.
AGCCGTATGCAATGGCGACCGCTTCAAGTAAGGTGGATTTTCCGCTGCCATTTTCCCCAACAAAAAAAGTAATCGGCTGATGAAATTCGAGTGTATCCAAACTGTTCAAAGATTGGATGTTTCGCAAATAGGTGTTGTGGGGGATTTTATCCCAGTCGATCGACAAACCTTGGATAAAAAGGCGGCTTAGCACGTGTTTTCCCTCCTTTTTAATGTAATATCCGGCTTAGGCACAATGTTCTCCCCTAAACACAAAGGAATTGGAAACCGCCGGGCTGCGTTTATCCACACCCGGCGGTCTGTAAGTGGTTTAACTTTCTTACTAATTTTTAAGGCTTTGCAGGGGAGCCGGTATCTGGCCGCCGCGGGCAATGAATTTGGCGGGGGAGAACCGGTTGACCTTCATGACCGGTGCGGTGCCAAACAGCCCGCCGAATTCCAGTTCTTCGCCGTCTTTGAGCCCCACAGCCGGGATGACGCGCACCGCAGTCGTTTTGGAGTTCACCATGCCGATGGCAGCTTCGTCGGCGATAATGGCAGAAATGACTTCCGCCGGGGTGTCGCCCGGTACAGCGATCATGTCCAGGCCGACCGAGCAGACGGCGGTCATTGCTTCCAGCTTTTCGATGCACAGAGCGCCCGAGCGGGCAGCGTCGATCATGCCGGCATCCTCGGAAACAGGGATGAATGCGCCGGACAGCCCGCCAACCATGGAAGAAGCCATCACGCCGCCTTTTTTCACCGCGTCGTTGAGCAGGGCCAGGCAGGCAGTCGTGCCGCAGGCGCCGCACTGTTCCAGCCCGATCTCCTCGAGAATATGCGCCACCGAATCGCCGATGGCAGGCGTGGGCGCAAGGGACAGGTCAACGATGCCAAAGGGGACTTGCAGCCGTTTGGCAGCTTCCGAACCAATCAGCTGGCCCATACGGGTGATCTTGAAGGCGGTTTTTTTGATGAGTTCAGCGATTTCAGTGATATTCAGTCCGTCCGGCGCGGCAGCCAGGGCAGCGCGGACGACGCCGGGGCCGGATACGCCCACATTGATTACACAGTCCGGTTCGCCAGCTCCGTGGAAAGCGCCGGCCATAAAGGGGTTGTCCTCCGGCGCGTTGCAGAAGATGACCAGTTTGGAAGCGGCGACACACTGGCGGTCGGCGGTGATCTCCGAGCAGCGGCGCACCACCTGTCCCATCATGCCGACAGCATCCAGATTGATGCCTGCTTTGGTGGAGCCGATATTGACCGAAGAACACACATGGTTGGTTTTTGCGAGCGCTTCCGGGATCGATTCGATCAAAGCGCGGTCCCCGGCAGCAAAGCCTTTATGCACGAGGGCCGAATAGCCGCCGATGAAATTGACGCCTACCTGTTTGGCGGCGCGCTCGAGGGCAAGGGCATATTTGATCGGGTCGCCGCCCGAAGCGGCCAGAAGCATGGCGATCGGGGTGACGGAAATGCGCTTGTTGATGATCGGGATGCCATACTTCATCTCTAGCATTTCGCCGGTCTGTACCAGGTCTTTGGCGCAGCGGGTGATTTTTTCATAAATTTTTTCACAGGAAGCATCAATGTCGCTGTCGGCACAGCTGAGCAGGGAGATGCCCATTGTAATGGTGCGGATGTCCAGATTCTGGTTCTGGATCATCTGTATGGTTTCCAGGATATCGGTTGTATTAAGCATGATATTTTTCCCTTTCCTCAGATTCTGTGCATCGAATTAAAAATGTCCTCATGCATCACATGGATTGCAAGCCCTGCATTTTCGCCAAGCTGCTGCATCTGGTACACGAGTTCTGAAAGTTCACAGTTGATCTGGGAAATATCGATCATCATAATCATACAGAACAGATCTTGCAAAATTGTTTGCGTAACTTCAATAATATTTGCATTGCAATCTGCACATTTGCTTGAAACTTTTGAAAGGATCCCCACTTTGTCTTTGCCGATAACGGTCAATACAGCGCGCATTTAAAAAACCTCCATTGTTGAATATAGGACAACGGAAATAGTATAGCATGATATTTTGAGAAATACTATACTATTTCTTGCAAATTTGTGCTATACTGAATACCATACCTGTCATGCATACCCGCCCTTGGCGGCGGGCAGGCTCAATACAATTGAATAGAAAATGCAGATGGATTTGAAAGAGGGGGCATTTTGATGAACGAAAAGAATACGCGCAAGCTGTTGGAACTTCTGGAAGAAAATGCAAGCTTGAAGCCGGAGCAGGTCGCGGTGATGCTGGGGGAAAAATGCGAGGATGTGCAGGCAACGATCGCAAGCCTCGAAAAACAAGGGATCATCAAAGGATATAAAGCCCTGATCGATTGGGACAAGACCGACCGTGATCTGGTCAACGCCCGTATCGAGATCAAAGTTACCCCGAAAGCCAACATGGGTTTTGAAGAGATCGCTTACACCATTTCGCAATTCCGCGAGGTGGAAACCTGCTATCTGATGAGCGGCGGGTATGATCTGGCGCTGACCATCAGCGGCAAAAGCTTTAAAGATATCGCGCTGTTTGTTGCGCATCGGCTGGCCCCGCTTGACCCGGTGCAATCCACCAGCACCCATTTTGTACTGCGCAAATATAAGGAACGCGGCATTATGATGGTGGAAGACTTTGAAGACGAGAGGGAGGTAACCTCCCTGTGATCGATTATAACCGTGTGCTGAGCCGGACGACGCAGGAGATCCAGCCGTCCGGTATCCGTAAATTTTTTGACATTGCGGCAGAGATGGACGATGTCATCTCCCTGGGCGTGGGAGAGCCGGATTTTAAAACCCCATGGTGTATCCGAAAGGCCGGCATTGAAAGCCTGGAAAAGGGGCATACCTGGTATACAGCCAATGCGGGCCTGGCGGCGCTGCGGGTAGAGATTGCCAATTACCTCAAACGGCGGTTTTCGCTGGAATACCGCCCGAAAGAAGAAATTTTTGTAACGGTTGGCGGGAGCGAAGCGATCGATCTGGCAGTGCGGGCGCTGGTCAACCCGGGGGATGAGGTGCTGATCCCGGAACCCAGCTTCGTCTGCTATAACCCGATCACCCGTCTGGCAGGCGGGGTGCCGGTGCCGATCGCGACCCGCGCAGAGGATCATTTCCGTCTGACGCCGGAGCAGCTGAAAGCAGCTTTGACGCCGCGCACCAAACTGCTGATCCTGCCGTTCCCCAATAACCCGACCGGCGGCGTCATGCGGCAGGAGCATTTGGAAGCGATTGCGCAAGTGCTGCGTGGGACAGACGTCATGATCCTGTCGGATGAGATCTACGCTGAATTGACTTACGGCGGGCTGCGGCATGTATCGATCGCTTCGGTCGATGGGATGTGGGAGCGTACCGTGGTCATCAACGGTTTTTCCAAAGCGTATGCCATGACCGGATGGCGGCTGGGATATGCTGCCGGACCGCAGCCGGTCATCAAGCAGATGATCAAGCTGCATCAATATGCGATCATGTGCGCGCCGACGACCAGCCAGTATGCGGCAGTTGAAGCGCTGCGCAACTGCGACGATGAGATCGAGGCGATGTGCGAGCAATATGATATGCGCCGCCGGCTGCTGGTGGACGGCTTCAACCGGATCGGGCTGACCTGTTTTAACCCGGAAGGGGCGTTTTACGCCTTCCCGAGCATCCGTTCGACCGGCATGCGTTCGGGCGAATTCTGCATGAAGCTGCTGGAAAAAGAGCGGGTCGCAGTTGTGCCGGGGGATGCGTTCGGCGCTTCGGGCGAAGGGCATGTGCGTGTATCTTATTCCTACTCGATCAATCACCTGATCGAAGCGCTCAAACGGATCGAGCATTTTGTCAATGAACTGAAAGCCTGAAACGCAGCCCAATGATTGTTTTGAATGTTGGAGAATCATAGATCATGCCGTTAGATGGAATTTTTTTGAGCAGGCTGACCGGTGAGATCGCCAGCCTGATCGTAGGCGGGCGGGTGGACAAGATCCATCAGCCCGCAAAAGAAACGCTGGTGATTGCCATGCGCGCCCAGGGTGGGAACCATAAGCTTTTGATTTCTGCTTCCGCTTCCAACCCGCGGCTGCATTTCACCGCTTTGCCGCAGGATAACCCCAAAAATCCGCCGATGTTCTGCATGCTGATGCGCAAACATCTTACCGGCGCCAAACTGCTTTCCATCCGCCAGCTGGGCCTGGACCGGGTGCTGCATCTGACCTTTGAAACCACCAACGAGATGGGGGACCGGGTGGAAATGGTGCTGGCCGTAGAAATCATGGGGCGGCACAGCAACATCATCCTGATCGGGCCGGATAACCGGGTGGTGGACGCGATCAAACGGGTCAACGACGAGATGTCGCGGGTGCGGCCGGTACTGCCGGGGATGTCGTATGCGCTGGCGCCTGCAAAACCCCGGCTGGATATCCAGACTGCTGCGCCTGGGGAGATTTTGGCGCAGCTGAAAAAGAAACCGGATCAGGAGCTTTCCAAAGCGCTTTTGCAGGTGTTGGAGGGGATGAGCCCGCTGGTGAGCCGGGAGATTGCCTTCCATGCTGCAAAAGGGCAGGAGGTTTTGGTTTCACAGCTGGATGAAGAACTGGAAACGCGGCTCAAATTTTATCTTGCCCAGCTTTCCGACCGGCTGCAAAAAGGGGAAACCACACCGGTCATGCTGGTGGATGCAGCGGGCAGGCCGAAGGATTTTTCCTATATGGATATCAACCAGTATGGGCATACGCTGGTCTGCCGCAGCTATCCGACCTACAGTGAATTGCTGGATGGGTTTTACAGTGAGCGGGACCGGATCGACCGGATGCACCAGCGCGGGGCAGACCTGCTCAAACTGCTGGCAAACCTGTCGGAACGCACCTCCCGTAAGCTGGCAGCCCAACGGGAAGAGCTGAAAGCGTCCACCGAGCGGGAAAAATGGAAGGTGTATGGGGATCTGCTCAATGCGAACCTTTATGCGCTGCAAAAAGGGATGAAAACCGCCAGCGTGGAAAATTTTTATGACGAGGGATGCCCTAAAATCGAGATCCCGCTGGATCTGCGGCTGACCCCGTCGCAGAATGCCCAGCATTATTATGCAAAATACCGCAAGGCGGATACCGCTGAGAAAAAACTGCGCGAGTTGATCGCGCAGGGGGAAGCGGAACTGCTCTATTTTGATTCGGTTTTTGACGAATTGGCGCGCGCTTCGCTGGAAAGCGACCTGTCTGCTATCCGTGCGGAGTTGGCTTCGCAGGGTTATGTGCGCAATACCGCCAAAAAAGGGATGAAGGAGGAACGGCTGCCGCCGCTGCGCTTCCGGTCGGACGATGGGTTTTTGATCCTGTGCGGCCGCAACAATGCGCAAAACGAGCGGCTGACCCTCAAGGACAGCCGCAACAGCGATATCTGGTTCCATACCCAGAAAATCCCCGGTTCCCATGTGGTGGTCGTTACAGAGGGGAAAACGGTGCCGGACCGCACGCTGGAACAGGCTGCAATCATTGCCGCCTGCCATTCCAATGCGCGGGATTCTGGTAAAGTTGCGGTGGATTACACAGAAATCCGCAACATTTGGAAGCATCCGGCCAATAAGCCGGGGCTGGTGTTGTATGAGCCCTACCAGACTGCGATCGTAGAACCGGATCATGCATTGGCCCAACGGCTGGCCGAGAAGGCCAGGCCTTAAGAATGCAGGATAAAATCAATCATAAAAAGCCCAAAGGCCGCTGATATCAGCGGCCTTTGGGCTTTTTGCAGGAAGGGTATGGAGTTGGCCTTCCCGCCATATGAAAATGAAGAGAAAAATTAGGTTATTCCAAATGGGAGGCAATCTCAAAGGCATCCCAGATCGCATACATGATGTTGGCGACCCGATGGGCGTCCCCGACCAGGTAGAGGTTCGGGATACGGCCATCCAACGCCTGATAAAGCGCATTTTCCGAATGATAACCCACGGCAAGAACCACGGTATCGCAGGGGACAGTGCATTGGCCGTCCGGCGTCTGGATGACGGCAGATTCCCCATCTGCCGAAAGGATTTTCGAGGAAGTGTAGACTTTAACGCCGCGGTATGGCACCAGGCGCATCAGCATATCCTTATTGGCGGAACACAGCGGCGCATTGACTGCAAGCAGGGAATCCATCTGCTCGACCAGGGATGTTTCGACCCCCTGTTCAGCCAGCCAGATCGCAGTTTCACATCCGACCAACCCGCCGCCGACCACAACTGCTTTTTTGCCGACCTTTACTTCAGAAAGCAGCGCCTGGGAAGCGGTGCAGACATTGGCCTGTTCGCCCAGCGGGAAGGTATTGGGGGCGGAACCGGTGGCAATGATCACAGCGTCGGCATTGGCCGCCATGATCTCCTCAGCGGTAAGGGCCTGGTTCAAATGCACTTCTACAGAAAGCTGTTTGAGGGTATGTGTATACCAGGCGCTCAGTTTGAGGTCATCCTCTTTGAAATGCGGGACGCCGCCGGCAAGCAGGTTGCCGCCCAATTGCCCGGATTTTTCATAAATGCAGGGGATATGCCCGCGCAGGGCGAGTACCCGCGCAGCTTCGCATCCGGCTACGCCGCCGCCGATGATCAGCACCTTCTTGGGATGTGCTGCCGGGACCAGGCGGTTGATCTCTTCGCGGCAGGCAGACGGGTTCACAGCGCAGCAGAGCTGCGAATATGCCTGGATACGGCCCATACAGCCTTCCTGGCAGGACAGGCAGGGGCGGATGGAGGCAAGATCGCCCATACGCAGCTTATTGACATAATCCTGATCGGCCAGCAGCGGACGTCCCAACCCGATCAGGTCGCATACGCCGTCCTGAATGGCGGCTGTAGCCATTTCCGGGTCATCCATCCGTCCGGCACAGATCACCGGGATTTGTACATGGTCTTTAATCAGCTGGGCATACGGGCGGTAAAGCCCTTTTTCCTGGTACATGGGCGGATGGCTCCACCACCAGGCGTCATAGCTGCCGACATCGACATCCAAGGCGTCATAACCATAGCATTCCAGCAGCCGGGCAGCCTCGACCCCTTCTTCCAGGTCGCGGCCTTTTTCAGTGAAGGATTCGCCAGGCAGCGCGCCTTCCCGCCAGTCTTTGATAAAGCTTTTCGGGCTGTAGCGCAGGGTAACCGGGAAATCCGGCCCGCAGGTTTTTTTGATCTCTTCCACGATCTCTTTGGCAAACCGCAGCCGGTTTTCAAGTGAGCCGCCGTATTCATCTGTGCGGCGGTTAAAAAAGGCGACTGCAAACTGGTCCAGCAGGTAGCCCTCGTGTACGGCATGGATCTGCACGCCGTCAAATCCGCCACGCATTGCATTGTAAGCGCCTTCGCCGAAGCGTTTGACAATTTCATGGATTTCTTCAATTGTGAGCGGGCGGCATTCTTCGTCCAGCCAGCGGTGGGGGATCGCAGAAGCGGAAACCGACAAAGTTTTTCCGATATTGGTCGGGATGGCGACACGCCCAAACCCTGCAGTCATCTGCAAAAAGATTTTCGCTCCATAGGCATGCACCCGTTCGGTCATTTCGCGGGAAGTCCGGGTAAAATGTACAGCGTCATGGGTGGAGCAGGGGAAATTCGGCATATTATGTAATTCCACATGATTATCCACGGGCGTGCAGCCGGTGATGATCAATCCGACGCCTCCACGCGCACGGGCGGTATAATAATCGATGCCGCGCTGATTGAACCCGCCGCAGCTGTCGCCAAGGCCCAAAGGCCCCATCGGCGCCATTGCAAAACGGTTTTTGATGACACAGTTTTTGATTTTTACCTGTTCAAACAAGACTGGATAAACCGGCTCCATATGATTTCCCTCCAATTTGATTGGATAATAAAAGTATACTATAGTTTAAAATATAATACAATACAGTTTTATTGTAGGCAATGTAGAAAAGTATTTTTAAAATCTATGCAAATAGCCGGGAAACTAAAAAGATCAAAAGTAAAAAGCCGGCTCTTCGGAAAAACTCCGGAAAGCCGGCTTAGTGATGCCATATGCTATGCTTTTGGAGGCCGGTTGGCGTCCAAAGGCGGTATGCGCATCAAATTTTTATTTCATGGAATTTTCGTAAGCCTGGATCATCTTTTTGACCATCTGGCCGCCGATCGAACCAGCCTGTCTGGAAGTCAGGTCGCCGTTATAGCCCTGTTTGAGGGTAACGCCTACCTCATTGGCAGCTTCCATCTTAAAACGGTTCATAGCTTCCTTCGCTTCCGGAACAACAGGTTTGTTGGAACTGGACATGATAAAATACACTCCTTAATTTCGTAGTGAAGTTTTGCGTTTGCAGTAATAGTATGGTCGCAGCAAAATGGAATATGACTGGCAAATCCTACGCAAATATCCAGCTTTCACCGTTCAAAAATATTTTTCAGCAGATTTCAGGCAATTCCCAGCGGGCTGCAGCAGCAAAAGGGCTGTTTTTCCCCATTAGGCAAGCAATCGCCCCACAGCAGAGCAGGGAGAACATATCAGGTGGGGAATGGAAAGAAACCGGCAGTTCAAAAGGTTCGACAGTTTGGCCATCAAAAGCAGCAAGGCTGCGCTGCAGGCAGATCACGGCGCCGTCGGCCGTCCAGGAGGAACAGGTGAAGGTGTCTGACGAAGCCCGGCCGCAGGTAATGGCGGGTAGGTGGTTGAAGGCAGCCTGACGCATCGCGTCCGGATCGGCGCTGTCGATGAGCACGATCGCGTTTTTGCAATCGATTGATACTGGCAAACGATCATTGCCGCCCGAAATGAAAACAGCATTTTCAGCTGTAATGTGTGAGAGCATGTTTTGCGGCAGAAAAATAATTTCCGGGTCATCTCCATGGAACACTGCGGCAAAAGGTCGGGGATACAGTACCCCGATATTGGCAAAGCAGCTTTTGGCCAGCTGCAGGAGGGTTGGCATGCTGTCTGGCGCAGTTACGACGATCATATGCTTTCCACATCCGATCTTTTGGACGATATGTATCCGGTTGATATATCATGATTCGGCCTGCCAGGGTCAGGATCGGCAGTATATTTGCCGCATGCCGCATATTGGTTATTATTGCATAAAAATAGGGGGTTATTCGCTGTCCTCCTTGCAGGAACCATATAGAAATATTGATAGATAAGAACAGGCAGGTGGACAAAGGGATTGCCCACCTGCCTAAAATATACAGTTTTAAACGTATGGCCGGCTCCATACTGGGTATCCGGCAGCTTTTTATCCGCGTCAGATTCAAAACAGGTTTTTTAAATGGCGCGGGCAAAAAGGATGGAAAGAAAAATTTATCGGCTGCAATCGGTGGCAGAAGAGTCCTTTTTAGACTGCATGCCTTTGGTTGCCTTGTTGTTGCAGGAAGAAGGGGCAGTATTGTTGCCATAGCTCGGGGTGGTGGTGTCCATCAAATTGCCCTGGGTCTTATTGTTATATTTATTGTTTGCCTTTTTAGCCATTTGGGTTTCACCTCTTTTCAATGGTTGTGGTGATAGTATTTGAAACCGAAAAGGTTTTTATGCGGCTGGTATATAAAGTTTTTAATGTGCGGAAGAGAACCGTCGCAAACTTCCTATTTATTCGGGAATATGCTATACTATTTAAATAGATGAAAACCATATTTGGATTTTTGTCAAATTTGAAAAAAATTTGTAGTTTTAAAAAAACTATTGACAGGTTAGAAAATCTGTGTTATAGTTAGCTTAAATTAAAAATAGTAATCATTTTTAATTATATAACAGGAGGATATTAAAATGAAAAAATTTGTTTGCACCATCTGTGGTTATGTACATGAAGGGGATTCCGCTCCGGAGTTCTGCCCGCAGTGCAAAGCGCCTGCTTCCAAATTTGAAGAGCAGCGTTCGGATGTGATGTCCTGGGCGGACGAGCATCGCATCGGTGTGGCTGCCGGCGTAGATCCTGAGATTATCGAAGGCCTGCGCATGAACTTCACCGGCGAATGCACGGAGGTTGGTATGTATCTGGCGATGGCTCGTCAGGCCCACCGTGAAGGTTATCCGGAGATCGGGCTCTACTATGAGAAAGCCGCTTATGAAGAGGCTGAGCATGCTGCGAAATTTGCAGAGCTGCTGGGCGAATGCGTAGAAGCTGACACCAAGAAGAACCTGGAACTGCGCGTAGCGGCTGAAAACGGCGCCTGCGACGGCAAGAAGAAACTGGCTGCCCGTGCGAAAGAACTGGGCCTGGATGCGATCCATGATACTGTCCATGAAATGGCCAAAGATGAAGCCCGCCATGGCTGTGCTTTCCAGGGGCTTCTGAGCCGCTATTTCGGCAAATAAACAGCAGGTAGTTTCTGCTACATTCCCAATTACATGATAAAAAGCTGGGGCAGTTTACTGCTCCAGCTTTTTGGCTGTGAGGGAATGAAAAAGATTGCAAAAAGGGAAGATCTGCCGGCGCTGTTTTTGCAGCACCGGCAGATCTGGCATAATGGTTTTTCAGTGAGTGATGGGTTTGGCCAGGAAGAGGCAGATATTTATTCTGCTTGTACTGGATGGGTTTCCTGGTAATGCTTGCAGCAGACCTGCAGTACGCACCGGTCGCACTGCGGCCTGCGTGCGATGCAAACGGCGCGGCCATGCAGCACCAGCCGATGGCAGAAGTCGTTTGATTCTTCCGGCGGCAAAAGCGGGCGAAGCTGGTTTTCCACCTTGAGCGGATCCTTGCCCTGGGAAAGGCCCAAAAGGTTGGTGATACGGATACAATGGGTATCCACAACGATAGCAGGTTTATGGAAGATATCCCCCAGCACCAGATTAGCGGTTTTACGGCCGATCCCAGGCAATTTGGTCAATTCCTCGATCGTATCGGGAAGTTCTCCGCCATACTCGGACATAAGCATTTGGCACATATGCAGAATATCCCGTGCTTTGGTCTTATACAAGCCGCATGATTTGATATCCTTTTCAATGTCTGCAAGTTCCGCCTGGGCAAAGTCGCTGACTGTTTGATAGTGTGCAAACAGGTCCTTGCAGACGATATTGACCCGCGCATCCGTGCACTGGGCGGCCAGGCGGGTAGCGATCAGCAGTTCATGCGGCTTGCGGTATTCCAGCGAACAAATGGCGTCCGGATATTCTTTTTTCAGCAGTTCGACTGCCATAACAGCAGCTTGTTTCTGATCCATATGTATCCCCCAATAAAATAATTGATTTGGTACAGGCGGCTTGTATCTTTTCAATATGACGGCAAACAACAGCTATTATTATACCGTATCCAGAGCGGATCCGTCAAATAAAGCGGCATAGTTTTTGGGAAAAAACATAAAATAGTAACAGATCGGCGTATGATAAACGGGCGGAAAAGATCAGAAAGGCGGGGGAAAGGATGACAGCCAGCATTCGGTTAAAACCTTTGTGTGTTTCGGTAGCAATCCCACTATTGGGAGGGATGGCAAGCGCTTTCTTGGCGGGGGACATGGAGCAGGCATATGAGAGCATGCTGCGGCCCAGCTTTGCGCCGCCGCCATGGGTATTTGCGGTCGTGTGGCCGATTTTGTACCTGGGATTGGGGATCGCATGCTACATGATCTGGGAATTGGAGGATTCGGCTACCAGGACCCAGGCACTGACCGCCTATGCCGTACAACTGATTTTGAATTTTTTATGGCCATTGCTGTTTTTCCGGTTTGGGTTATATGAGATCGCTTTTTGGGAAATCTGTGCGCTGCTTGTGATCGCGCTGCTGACAACAGGGCTGTTCGCTTATCTGAAAAAGAAAACCTTGTTCCTGATGCTGCCGTATGTGCTGTGGCTGGTATACGCCTGCGCGCTCAACAAAGCGATTGCAATGCTCAACTGATATATGGTATAATAACTGCAAAGCAGTTATTATACCTGAATTCATGGCCAGGGCGATACGTTTCGCGCCTCGATGGCCAGGATGAGGATATCATAGAATGAAATGAAAAACAGGAAAATTCCAAAGGGGTATTTCCTTTTGGAATTTTTTCGGTATGGACAAGCTTTATGATAGGTTGTGCCGGAAGCAGGCGGCAGGACAAAGGAGGAAAACGGATGATCCGGTCATTGACAAAAAATGACTACCAAATCTTTATCAAATTGATGGATGAATTTTATCATTCAACGGCGGTGGCGCATCCGATCCCGCCGGAACATTATGAACGTATTTTCCGGGAAGCGACCGGGGACAGCCCATATGCCCGGGTATTCCTGATCGAATCGGAAGGGCGGGCAGCGGGATACGGCCAGGTTTCGCTCAGTTTTTCCGCTGAAGCAGGCGGATTGGTGGTCTGGCTGGAGGAACTGTATATCCGGCCTCAATTCCAGGGGAAAGGGCTGGGAAGCGCCTATTTTTCGTATATCCAGGAACTGTTTGCACAAGATGCGGTGCGGTTCCGGTTGGAAGTGGAACCGGATAACCTGGATGCCATCCGGTTATATCGACGTTTGGGATACGAACAGATGCCATATCTGCCGATGTATCAGGATTTTGCAAAATAGGGTGTGCAGTTTTTAAGGGCAGTTTATATTTGACAAATGGGAGGGTGAAAACGGGTGCGTTATCAATATGTGTTATGGGATTTTGACGGCACATTGGTGGATACTTCCGAAGGGATCTACAAATCACTGAGAGTCGCCTTTGCACAAATGGGCCTCAAGCTTCCTTCGCCGGAAATTTTACAGCAGTTTATCGGGCCGCCGCTCAATTATTCCTTTCAAAATTTTATCGGCCTGCCTCCAGAAGAGGCGTTGCGCGCAACCAAATGTTTCCGGGCAGATTATGCGCAGGATGGGCTGTTCCATTCCCAGGTATATCCAGGGATGGCAGACATCTTGAAAGAATTGCATGCAAAGGGCGCCGGCGTCGGGGTGGCAACATTGAAACCCGAAAAAATGGCCCGGCTGCTGCTGGATCGGTTCGGATTGATGCCGCTGCTTGGGACATGCTGTGGTACTTCGGGGGATGAAACCGCTTCGGCAACCAAGGCGGATATTATCCGCCGCGCGCTTGGGGAGTTGGGCTGCCGGGACCTGTCGGACGCGGTGCTCATCGGGGATACGCTTTACGACCTGCAGGGCGCGCAAGATGTTGGGATCGATTTTATTTCTGCGGCATATGGATTCGGTACCGATCCTAAAATGGAACAGGAAAGCGTCTGCGTGATCCAAAACGCACAGCAATTACGCAGTTTCTTGTTTCAGGAGGATTTGTAAAAGCGTGCTGGATGCAGTATAATAGGTATATATCCAGCAGCCGCTAAAACGGAAAAGCGGATAGCGAGGGATTTTTTATCCGTGTGATACGGATGTGGATGATAAAAAACAGGACGGAGGGAATCATATGGATGCAAATTTGCGGGCGATCATTCAAAAACGGATCGAAAAAACGATCGGTAACCTGAGAAATAACAAAATGGCGGCTTATTATGTGGAAAAAGCTGCTGATGTGGTGCCGCTGGTATGTGAACTTTGCGAAGAAGGCGAAAGCGTTGCAGTAGGCGGCTCGATGACCCTGTTTGAATGCGGGCTGATCGACCATCTGGATTCGGGAAGATACCGCTTTTTGAACCGGTATGCCCCGAAAGTGGATCTGGAGAAACTCAACCGGGACGTTTTTTCTGTGGATACCTTTTTCACCAGCAGCAATGCGATCACTGAAAATGGTGAACTTTATAATGTGGATGGGTTCGGGACACGGATCGCCCCGATGATTTTTGGGCCGCAAAGCGTGATCGTGGTCGCGGGGTATAATAAGATCGTTTCCGATTTGGATGCAGCGGCCAAACGGGTGCGGGAGATCGCTGCGCCGGCCAATGCGATGCGCCTGGACCGGAAGGTACCGTGCAAGATCATCGGTTTCTGCCAGCAGTGCCGCAGCGATGAGCGGATTTGTGCGGATTACCTCGTGATCTCCCAGCAGAAGATCAAAAACCGGATCAAAGTTATCCTGGTGGGCGAGGAATTAGGGTATTAAAGTAAAAACACTTTACATAGATAGTTTTCCTTTTTACGCGCCCTGGACGCTCTGGGCGCGTCTTTTTTATAGCAGGGATAAAAGCGGCGCTTACGCGGCAGCCGGGGAATCGTGCGCAGGGGATTTGCTGCGGTGCGGTTGACAGGCCGGTTTTCCCTGTTATAATGAATAAATAGGGTGAAGGCTCATTTAGCAGATGTTTTATATGATGTTTTATATATGGTTGGAGGTTTGTGAGATGTTCAAATGGTTGATGAAATATTCCGGCGCAATGACTGTAGCCGTGTTGTCGGCGGTATGCGCATGTGTCCCGGCTTTTGCAGCGTCCCTGCCGGCGACTGGCGACGGATCCGGCATGCTGGTGCCGGTGATGGGCGGCCTGCTGGGGCTTTCGGTCATATTGATTATTATTTTTTTGGTCGTTTCTTCCAAAAAGAAAAGACCTTGACGCTTTACAGGGGTTCCAGGGGATATTCCGGGAAGGAAAGCGCCTTAGGATGAGCAGAATGCTTTTCCGGGCGCTTTTTCGTATTTTTTTCTCAATTGCGGCTGTTCCCTGCTTTTTTCTGGGAAAAAAGACGTTTTTTTAGTAAAGCTGCACTTTATCGCGGCAATAACCAAAAGCAGGTTTGTAAAAACTGTAAAATTAAACAAAAGCCATTGTGCCGATTGATGCAGAATGCTATAATAAAATAAGTTTACTCAGAATGATTGCGATGAGCAAACGAAGATGTTATCAACAGGGATGTATCAGGATAGGATACAGAAGGAAGTGAGGTGGTCGTTTGCTGGAAGGCTTGAAACGGATCGTTGTCATCACCGGGCATTATGGCAGCGGCAAAACCAATTTGGCAGTCAATCTGGCGCTGGAAAGCAGGCGTGCCGGGGAAGAGGTCGTACTGGCTGATCTGGATATCGTAAACCCGTATTTCCGAAGCGCGGATTTTTCTGAACTGATGGAAATGGAAGGGATCGAACTGGTCGCCCCGATCTATGCGGGGTCAAACCTGGATATCCCGGCCCTCACCGCCCGGTTGGACGCCCTGCTCGATTCTGACCGGCGGGTTATTATTGATGTCGGTGGGGACGACGCCGGGGCCGCTGCGCTGGGACGGTACAGCGCGATGATCGAAGCAGCCGGCGGGTGCGATATGCTGTATGTGGTGAATGGATATCGTTATTTGACCCGGTCGGCAGGTGAAGCAGAAGAAATTTTGGAGGAAATCGAGCGGGCCGCACGGTTACGGGCGAGCGCTGTAGTCAATAACTCCAATCTGGCGGGGGAAACCACTGCGCAGGATATCGCAGATAAGGCGGGATTTGCAAAGCAGGTGGCGGAAAGCTACCATTTACCGCTATTGTGCCATACGGCGCAGGAGGATATCGCAGAAGAAGTAAAAATGCTGCTGCCGGGCGAAACAGTCTGCCCGGTGCGGATCTATGTCAAAAAACTTTGGGAAAAGGCTTTTGAATCCCACTAAAGGAGGTGTCGTGGCATGGCGAAAATGACTGTCAATCAGAATACCTGTAAAGGCTGCGGGCTTTGCGTGGATGTTTGCCCGAAAAAGATCATTTTCCTGGATAAAGATGTCCTGAACAGGAAAGGGTATCATCCGGCTTTGGTGAATGAGATGGATAAATGTATCGGCTGCGCAATGTGTGCGATCATTTGCCCGGATTGTGCGATCACCGTGGAAAAATAAAACAGAAAGGTAGGGACCTTCATTGGATTCCAAACAAAAAGTCCTGATGAAAGGCAATGAGGCGCTGGCCGAAGCTGCGATCCAGGCCGGATGCCATCATTTCTTTGGATATCCCATTACGCCGCAGACAGAAGTAGCGGCTTATATGGCAAAACGCCTGCCGAAAATCGGCGGGACCTATTTGCAGGCCGAATCCGAAGTGGCTGCGATCAATATGGTGTATGGCGCCGCGGCTGCCGGTGTGCGCGCGATGACTTCGTCTTCTTCGCCGGGCATCTCGCTCAAATCCGAGGGCATCTCTTATATGGCGGCTTCCGACCTGCCGTGCCTGATCGTAAACGTCCAGCGCGGCAGCCCAGGGCTGGGCGGTATCCAGCCTTCCCAGGCGGATTATTGGCAGGCAACCAGGGCGCCGGGCCACGGCGATTTACATATCCTGGTATTCGCACCGGCTTCCATCCAGGAAATGGTGGATATGGTGTTCAAAGCGTTTGAACTGGCCGATACCTACCGCATGCCGGCAATGATTTTTGCTGACGGTATGCTCGGGCAGATGATGGAACCAGTCGTTTTTCCGGAAAAAGAGGTCAAGCAATTTGATAAATTCTCCTGGGCGACCTGCGGGCATCAGGGCAAACGCAAACACAACATCGTCAATTCCCTGATTTTGCAGCCGGATGAACTGGAACGGCTGGTCGTGGAGCGGTTTAAACGGTATGAAGTGGTGAAAGCAAACCATACCGAATGTGAGGAATATCTGCTGGATGATGCAGAGTATGTGATCGTTGCTTACGGGGCGACCTCCCGTATCGCAAAAAGCGCGATCAACGCGGCCCGCGACAAAGGCATCAAGGTCGGGCTGATCCGCCCGAAGACCCTCTGGCCGTATCCGTCCGGGGTGGTCGCCAAAGCTGCGGAACACGCGAAAGCCTTTATGAGCGTTGAAATGAGTATGGGCCAGATGGTCGATGATGTGCGTCTGGCTGTCAATGGCAAAGTGCCGGTATATTTCTTTGGGCATACCGGCGGTATCGTCCCGACCCCGTTTGAGGTGTTGGAACAGATCGAAAAAATGGCGGGAGGTGCTCTGTAATGGCTGTGGTATATGAAAGGCCGAAAGCGCTTTTGGACGTCCCGACCCATTATTGCCCCGGATGTACCCATGGCATCATCCACAAGCTGGTTGCACAGGTGATCGACGAACTGGGGATTGAAGGGAAAACAATTGGTATCGCGCCGGTCGGATGTGCGGTTATGGCATATGATTATTTTGCCTGCGATATGGTGGAAGCTGCGCATGGACGTGCGCCGGCGATCGCGACCGGTATCAAGCGTTCTTTGCCGGACAGCGTTGTATTCACCTATCAGGGCGATGGCGACCTGGCTGCCATCGGTACGGCGGAAACGGTACATTCCGCGACCCGTGGGGAAAATATCACCATTATCTTTGTCAACAACGGCATTTACGGCATGACCGGCGGCCAGATGGCCCCGACGACGCTGCCGGGGATGGTGACCCAGACGACCCCGTATGGGCGTGACGTTTCGATTGCCGGGTTCCCGGTGCGGGTGTGCGAGATGCTGTCCACCCTGTCCGGCGTTGCATATGCGGAGCGGGTTGCAGTGGACGCGGTGCCCAACATCCTGAAAGCAAAAGCTGCGATCAAAAAGGCGTTTACCTGCCAGATCGAGAAGAAAGGCTTCTCGATTGTGGAAGTGCTCTCCACCTGCCCGACCAACTGGGGTATGACTCCGGTGGAAGCGATGCAGTGGCTGCGGGATAATATGATGCCTTACTACCCGTTGGGGGTATATGTGGATAAAACCGAAAAGGGGGTCAGGCCGTAATGGATAACCATGTGGTTTTGGCAGGATTCGGCGGGCAGGGCGTCCTGTTCGCCGGGAAAATTATGGCGTATGCAGGGCTGATGGAGGATAAAAACGTATCCTGGCTGCCTTCCTATGGCCCGGAGATGCGCGGCGGTACGGCAAACTGTTCGGTCTGCCTTTCCAAAGACCCGATCGGGTCCCCGCTGGTCTTGGCTCCCGATCTGCTGATCGCAATGAACCTGCCATCCTATGAAAAATTTATTGACGCTGTGGCTCCAGGCGGTATTGCAGTTGTGGACAGTTCGCTGGTCGATCAACGCACCAGCCGCACGGATATCACCTGCTGCTATGTTCCTGCTACAACCTTAGCAGATAAAAAAGGGCTTAAGGGCCTTGCCAATATGATCCTGCTTGGGAAAGCGCTTGAGCAGACGAAATTTGCTTCCTGGGATGCGGTGGAACAGGCGGTTTTGAAATGTATCCCGCCGAAAAAACAGCATCTGGCGCAGCCCAACCTGGAAGCGATCAAGTTGGGCATGAGCCTTTAATCTGTGAGAGAACCGATACGAGGGCAAAGGGCTTGCCCGTTCAAAACGGCGCGGATATTCCGCGCCGTTTTTTGCTGCCCCGGTATATCCATATTTTTAAATTTATGTTATCATAAGAAAAATACCAAATCCGGTAAGCGCTTTGGAGAAAGGAAACAGGGAGTATGCTGCAGCTGATTTTGGGGATATCCGGCACAGGGAAAACAACGCTGCTTTATGAGCGGATTTTGGCCTGCGTACAGGCGGGCAAAAAAGCGATCTTGATCGTCCCGGAGCAGTATTCCTTTGAAAGTGAAAAAGCGCTTTACCGAAAACTGGGCGCGCAGAAGGCGCTGCTGGTGGAGGTGTTGAGTTTTACCCGGCTGTGCGACCGGATCTTCCGGGAATATGGCGGGATGGCTGGGGTACACCTGGAAGAAACGGCAAAATACCTGCTGATGAGCGTTGTACTTGAGGAACTCGGCAAGGCCGGCGCACTGCGCGCTTATGGGAAAAATTATGGGAACGCGGCGTTTGCGGCTGCGATGTGCGGCATAGTCGGGGAGCTGAAAACCGCAAATGTGACGCCGGAGCAGCTGGAAGAAGCTGCCCGGTCGGGGGTTGGGGAAGCTTTTTCGGACAAGCTGCGGGATATTGGGCTGATCTGCCAGACATTTGCCGCCGCGGTGGCAAACGGGTATGACGACCCGGACGACCATCCCGCGCGGGCATGCAAACTGCTGGAAGGGGAAGATTTCTTTTCCGGGTATGAAGTCTTTATCGACGGGTTTATGGCGTTTATGGGCGCGGAATGGCGGATGCTGCGGCTGATTTTGGAGCAAAGCCCAATGGTGACAGTGGCGCTGACCTGTGCCGGGCTTGCAGGAAGCGGGATCGGGCCGTTTGCAGCGCCGGGAAAAACGGCGCTTCGGCTGGTGGAAACTGCCCGGCAGGCCGGGATAAAGGTGGCGGCGCCGACCGTTTTGGACGAGCCGCGCCGGTTTGGCAACCCCGCGCTGGCATATTTGGCGAAGGAATATCCCGCTATCTGCCCGGATTTGTCCGCAGGCAAGGCGGAAGGGGTCTGTGCGGTTGGATGCGAGGATATTTATGATGAAGTGGAGTATGTGGCCGCGCAGATCTGCGCCCTGGTGCGGGCAGGGTACCGGTACCGGGAGATCGCTGTGATCGGGCGCAGCCTGGATAACTACCTGATCCCGCTGCAAACGGTATTCCAGCGCGATCACATCCCGTTTTTCACCGATCTGCGGGAGGATATCCAGGTGCATCCGCTGGTATCCGGGCTGCTGTCGGCGCTGGATGCGGTGCGTGGGAATTTCCAGACCGACCTGATG
>CALXGW010000115.1 GCA_944387965.1 uncultured Anaerotruncus sp.
CTGTGTTGTAGCGGATGGGCAGCAAAGCGCTCCACTGTTTGAATTCCCCGCGGTAGCGCAGGTCTGCGGTTCCCATACCGACCTTGACCATGTCCTCCCGCATCTCCGGTTTCCCTTCGATCTCCACCATGTCCCCAATGATGTGGAACGCGGCGTTGGCGGACACCTTATCCCGGGTCACGCCGCTGCGGTAACCTGCGGATACAGCCGCCGCCTTGAAGGCGGTGGAAGGGAAGCCAAAACGCGCCCCCTGCTGCAGCGCCTGTTCAAAGGCTTGTTCAGTTTTTTCCCGCGGCTCGCCTTCCAGCCAGTAAAGGCTGTCGATGAAATCCGCCACTGGATTGCGCACGTCATGCCCTTTGGTCTTTGCAATTTTCATCTGCTTTTCGAGCATTTCCCGCTTGGCTTTTTCCGACCATTTATGTACGATGAGGGGGCTGTCGCCCACCACCCGCACGGTAAATGTCTGAATATCGATCGCCGGGATGGTCACTTCGCTGACATTTTTTGTCCTGGTTGCCATAATAACACCTCCTTTCCGGTTTCTGACCCAAATTTATCGCGCAGGGTATACTGCGCCCTGCCGGCGATACCATCTTTTGCCGGGCAGCCCGGCCATTGGTGCGCTAAAGAAACCACAAAGGCTTCACTTTGGCCCCATTATAGCAAACCCAGACTGGGGATGCAATGCAGGAACTGGCCTGGGGTATATCCGCAAGCCGGCCGCCGACGGCGGATTTGTCATTCCAGCCAATGCCGCCCCGGCTGTGCAGTCATTTTTACCAATTCCCTGCAAGATCTTGCCTGAATTTGAAATTAGGGCTTGCATCCTGTTCCAAGTTGGTATATCATTACTGATATGATTAGTAATCATATTAAAAATATGATGTATAAAATGATTAAAAGAAGGGACGCTGCCGCAATGGAAAAATCAACCTATCAGGCATATCTGGATATTTTAAAGCAGGAACTGATCCCGGCGCTTGGCTGCACCGAGCCGATCGCGATCGCGCTGGCTGCGGCAAAAGCCCGTGAAGTACTCGGGGAAATGCCCACTTCGCTGGAAATCCAGTGCAGCGGGAACATTATCAAAAACGTGATGGGTGTTGTAGTGCCGAATTCCGGCGGCATGAAAGGAATCGGCGCCGCAGCGCTATTGGGCGCATTGGGCGGCGACGCCGGCAAAGAGCTGGAGGTATTGACCACCGTCACAGATGAACATCGCCAGAAGGCAAAAGAACTGCTCAAGACAGACTTTTTTTCCTGCACATTGAAAGAAAATGTGGATAACCTGTATATCGTTGCGATCCTCCATTCCAAAGAACATTGCGCCCAGGTTTCGATCGTCAACCGGCATACCCTGTTCGCCAAGATCGTCAAGGACGGCCAGACCCTATATGAACGGGATATTTTCCAGCAGGATCAGAAAAGCTATGATAAATCGGTGCTGAATGTCAAGGATATCCTGGAATTTGCCGAAACGGTCCAGATCCCGGACCTGGAAGATACCATCGGCGTGCAGATCGCCTGCAATACTGCCATCTCGGAGGAAGGGCTGCGTGAACAGTTCGGCGTACAGGTGGGACGCACGCTGCTCGACCGGTTCGGCAACGATGTGCGCACCCGCGCAAGGGCAAGGGCGGCAGCCGGTTCGGATGCGCGGATGAGCGGCTGTGCGCTGCCGGTCGTCATCAATTCCGGCAGCGGCAACCAGGGGGTCACCGTTTCGATGCCGGTGATCGAATATGCCGAGCATCTGAAGGTGGGCAAGGAAAAGCTTTACCGTGCGCTTGCAATCAGCAACCTGATCGCGATCCATCAAAAACAGTATATCGGCAGCCTGTCCGCTTTCTGCGGGGCTGTTACAGCAGCTTGCGGGGCCGGGGCGGCGATCACCTATCTGTATGGCGGGGATTATGAAAAGATCTGCAACACCATCACCAACACAGTGGCCAATATCGGCGGGATCGTCTGTGATGGGGCAAAGCCCTCCTGTGCGGCAAAGATCGCATCGGCTGTGGATGCGGCAATCATGGCCCATGAGTTGAGCATGTGCGGGCATGCGTTCTGCTGTGGGGAAGGTATCGTGCAGGAAGATATCGAAACGACCATCCAGTCGGTCGGCTATGTCGGCCGGGTGGGCATGCGTCTGACCGATACCGAAATTTTACATATCATGACCAATCAGGTGCATTTTGATGATTGACCTGTAGGGACTATGGGTTTTTCATAAATAGGGAGCGGGTATTGCCGCAGGATGTGGTAGGAAATGCATTTATTTCCTGCCGCATCTTCTTTTTTAAACAAAATTTTGTTTGAAAAGCGTCCTCTTTTGACCGGTTTCTATGTTATAATAACTGCAAGCCCCTTTTACTTGTAATTGCAAGCCCTTTTGGGTTGCAGTTATTATAACGGCTTATGGCCAGGGCGATACGCTGTGCGCCCTTCGGCGCTTCGCTCCCGCCCCAATGGCCCATTGTACCATGCACGCACAGCGCTTATGGCTTTCCGGCGGGCAGCGCAGCAGGATACCGGTGACAGGAGTGACACACGATGGAAAGGAAAACGGAAAACAGCATCAAGGATACCATTTACCATGCGGTTTTGGAAGGGATTTTAAACTGCGAATACCAGCCGGGCCAGGTCATCAATGAAAAGGAACTGACAACCCGGTTCGAATGCAGCAAATCCCCGGTACGGGAAGCGCTGGTCGCCCTGTGCAACGACAATGTACTGCGCAATATCCCCCGCTATGGCTATGAGATCATCCGCCTGACCCGGGAAGATATCGATGAAATGATGCAGGTCCGCTATTTGTTGGAGGGCGGGATGCTCATACAGAACCTTTCGAATATCGGGCCGGCACAGATTGAAAAGCTCAAGCAGCTGGATGCCGCCTGCGCCGTTGTCTCCGATATCTGGGGGCACTGGGAATGCAATGAAAATTTCCATCGCCAGATGATGGCCTTCTGCCGGAACGACTTTGCCTACCATGAGCTTGACCGCATCCTTGGTCGGCTCAAGCGTGCATACGCCCAATTTTATTGGACCAAATGGGATGCCAGCCTAATCCCGTACGACACTAAAAACCATTCGCAGATCATTTCCAGCATTCAGCAGCAGGATTCCAACATGCTGCTGGGCGCGCTCAAAAACGACCTGGAAGATTTCGGGAACCTGAGCATTGCGCTGTATGACCCATATGGGGATGGAATCACCGGTTCCCGCAGCAAATGAGAAAGGGGTCAAAAGATGAAACCGCATCTTATGTGGAAATTTTTAAGCCTCGTTACCGCGCTCGCGCTCGGCATCCTGCCGGCCTGCGCACCGGCTGCCGCGCCTGCTTCGGGCAGTTCAGAAGCCTCCGAAGCGGCTGCAAGCATCCCAAATGCGGAAACGGCCAGTTCTTCCGAAGAGGAAACGGTATGGGACCCGGTGCCGCAGGAGATTGCCGAACTGATCGATCTGGATGCCACCGCTTATCTGGAGATCCCGGATGACCGGGTGACCAGGGATGACCTGGCTGTCACGGCAGAAATCGCGCCGTATAAATTCCGGCAGATTTTGCAGGCGCTGGTGGGGATGGACCTGCGCCCCTGGACACCTTCCGACCCGGAACTGGATGTGGCGGCGCCGTTTACCCTCTCTTTCACCTATGGCGGCAAGGAATATCATTATGCCTTTTCCCGGGAAAACATTAAAATAAACGGCAAAGCCGCCTATCCGCAAAACCCGGATGCGCTTGCCGCCCTTTATGAAGACGACCAGGATTACGGCCTGCTGACCCAGCCGGTCTATTACCTGCGCGACGATATGGATTTCACTGCGGCGGATGTGGCGGCGGCAGAGCTGCGGGTGTCCTCGATGGCGGGGGAAGATACTCTCACTTTCACCGGGCAGGAAGACATCCAAAACGCAATGGATACCCTTGGGGGGCTGGTGGTATGGCGGCTCCCGTCCGACAGCCCGCCCAACCCAAAGACCGGCGGCGCTTCTTCCTGCATCTTTACGCTTACCGACGGTACCACCTGGCAATATATCACATCGGTACCTTGTGCAGTCGACCGGCAGGGTAACACCATCCTGTATCAGGAAATTTCCCCGAATTATGACAGTCTCTTTGCGCCTGTCTACAGCCAGCCGGGCGTTTCCCTGGCGGTCACCCTGGGCGGGCAGGACATCCCGGTTTATCAGACCGGGATGGATTATGACGGGGTCACCCGGTCCGGGTCAACAGGTAACGGCCAGCCCGGCGGGGATGTCCTGCTTTATGAAACCAGCCCGGTCATAGAGCCGCTCGGAGATACCGCCTGCACCTTTGCGTTTTCCGCAGCCGGCAGCGCGCTGACGCCGGAGAGCGTTTCGGTATCCCTCTGGAAGGAAAACGAAACCACCGGCGCATGGGAAAGCCAGGACGCACCCGCAGTTTCCGGCAGCAGCATGCAGCTGCCCAATACCGGCGGCAAATATTATGTCCAGCTGCGCGCCCAGCTCCCTGATGGTTGGGTGGAATATCTTTTCCAGTACCGTGTGACCGATCTGCCCGCTTATTTCTGGGATATCGAATTCGGCAATGGGGAAGGCAACGTCACCTTTATCCGCAAGGACAGCGGCCTTTCGATCCCCGGCGGGCAAAACCGCCAGTATGTGGACTTCATCCTTTCATTGGGGCTGACGGTGCAGAAGGATGCCCCCGCGCAATCCCTGCCGGTTAAAAACGCCTTCACCATGGTTTTTGACCGGGACGGCGAGCAGGTGGCCTTCGATTTTTCCGCCGAAGGCATACAAAAGGACGGGCAGCCCTGTGCGATCGCCCATCCGGAACGGATTCCCGACCTCTATGCCGGGCCGGAAACGCAGGATATCCCCACTTACGGGGATGGGCTGATCGATTATGGCCTGCGGGGCTTTTTGAGCAATGAGGTCACAAGTTTTGCTAAGGCGTACCCTGCTGTTACCACGCTGCAATCGGTCGAGGTGCGGCAGGAACGCAGGCAGGAATATATCGCCTATGACGCCACCGCCCAGCTGGCAGGCGACCTTTCCTGGCTGGATGGGATCATCATTGCGCGGGAATGGCCGGGGGACGGCTATTATGCCGGCCGCAGTTTCTATCTTTCCTACCAGCTGACCCTGCCGGACGGTACCCTCTATGAACTGCGCGACCAGCTGCTGATCGACGGGGAAGCCACCGGCTGGTATGTAGTTTACGGCGACCTTGCCAAGGTGCAGGCCGCTATCGAACCGCTGGAAGGGGAAATCTTTACCTATCGGGAAGCGATCAGCGGCGTCCCGCTTTCCCCCATTGAAGCAGGCTGAAGCCCCGCGCCAGCAGCCAAATTGGAAAAACAGCAAAAAACGCCCCGCTTCCAAAAAGGAAGCGGGGCGTTTTTGGATATCCGTTCCCCTTCGGGCGTACAGCGAACGGTATGCCGCCGTTTTTTTTGAGGGGCTCAATCCTGGAAATACTCCAACACGGTGCGGATGGCGACCTCACATCCCGGCAGCATGGAATCCGCCAGGAGATATTCTTCCCGGGTATGCGCCCCTGCGCCGTAACAGGTCCCAATGCAGATGCTCGGGATGCCCATCGAAAGCGGCAGGTTGCAGTCGGTCGAGCCGGAGGTGCGGGCTGGTTTTTTCCCGGTGACCGCTTCGATCAGCTGTTCGGCCCGCTGGATCATTTTTTCCTGCATCTCCAGCCCTTCCGTATCCAGGCGCCCGCAGGGACGGCTGCCGACCAGCCGGACTTCCAGGCCAGGACGGTCGAACAGGGACTGGAACTGCCCGGCCATCCATTGCAGCCCGGCGTCTTCGTCCGAGCGGAACTCGCAGAGCATTTCCGCCTGCTGGGCGATCGTATTCACCGAAGTCCCGCCCCGGATGGTACCGACATTATAGGTGGTCGTCCCGAAAGCGGGCGGCTGGATGGCATAAATCCCTTCTATCACGGCGGCCAGCTTCCGGATCGCATTCTCCCGGCCAAAATCATGGAAGGAATGGCCGCCCTGCGCCCGGGCAGTCACAGAAAAACGCTGGGACCCCACCGCCCGGCAGATGATTTCATCCAGCGTGAGGTCAAAGCTGTAAAGCGCCTGCAGCCGCCCCTGGTAATCCGTACAGATTTGGCGGCAGCCTTTGAGGTTGCCCATCCCTTCCTCGCCGGAATTGCAGACGAACAGCACCCCGGCGTCCCGCGGCTGCAAACGGTATTCGGTCACGAATTTGGCGGCCATCAAAAGGTTCACCAGGTTGGCGGTGTCATCCATCACGCCGGGGCAATAAATCCGCCCGTTTTCCTCCCGCCAGGGCATGGGGGCGGTATCCGGGAAAACCGTGTCGGTATGCGCCAAAAAGGCCACGACCGGCCCTTCCGGGCCTACTCCATATGGGTAGGCCACATTGAGGGCAGCGTCGGTATAGACCCCTTTTGCACCGATCCCGGCCAGCCAGTCCCGGCAGAAGGCCATCCGCGCCCCCTCCTGCCCGGACGGGGCAGGGATCTGTGCAAGCGTTTTGAGCAGCGCCAGGGATTCCTCCTGATGCGCCCGGAGAAAGGATTTGATCTGTTCTGTGACCGGCATATCCGGCATCCTCCTGACAGGCACATATCCCGCCTGCCGCAATTTGGGCAGGCGGGATATGGCATTTATTTTTATTCCAGTTCAAACGCCCCGGTATAAAGCTGGTAATAGGTGCCGCGCTGCGCAATCAGTTCCTGATGGTTGCCGCGTTCGATGATACGCCCATGATCCAGCACCATAATGGCGTCGGAGTTCTGTACGGTCGAGAGCCGGTGGGCGATGACAAATACTGTACGCCCATACATCAGGCTGTCCATCCCGCGCTGTACCAGCGATTCGGTGCGGGTATCGATCGAACTGGTCGCTTCGTCCAGGATCATGACCGGCGGGTCGGCCACCGCTGCACGGGCAATCGCAATCAGCTGGCGCTGCCCCTGCGACAGATTTGCGCCGTTATCGGTCAGCATGGTGTCGTAGCCTTCCGGCAGGCGGCGGATAAATTCATCCGCATTCGCAAGCTGCGCAGCCGCCTCCACCTCTTCATCGCTGGCGTCCAGCCGGCCATAACGGATATTTTCCCGCACGGTGCCGGTAAACAGGTTGGTATCCTGCAAAACGATCCCGAGTGAACGCCGCAGATCGCTCTTTTTGATCTTGTTGATATTGATGCCGTCATAACGGATCTTGCCGTCGGCAATGTCATAAAACCGGTTGATAAGGTTGGTGATCGTTGTCTTGCCCGCGCCGGTCGCGCCGACGAATGCGAGTTTCTGGCCAGGTTTTGCATAGAGGGAGATGTTGTGCAGGATGGGTTTATCCGGCTCGTAAGCAAAATCCACATCGAAGAACCGCACATCCCCGGTCAGCCGGGTATAGGTGACGGTGCCGTCCTCATGCGGGTGTTTCCAGGCCCAGGTACCGGTGCGTTCATCCGCTTCCACCAGGTCGTCCCCCTGGTATTTGGCGTTCACCAGCGTCACATATCCCCCGTCCTGTTCCACCGGTTCATCCATCAGCTCAAATACACGTTTGGCGCCCGCCAAAGCCATAATGATCGAGTTGAGCTGCTGGGAAATCTGGCTGATCGGCTGGGTAAAGCTTTTAGAAAGCTGCAGGAATGCAGCGATCGTACCGAGCGTGATGCCGCCGCCCGCCAGGGCGATCGACCCACCTGCGATTGCAATGATGACATATTGCAGGTTGCCGAGGTTATTCATGGCAGGCATCAGGATATTCGCATATTTATTGGCTTCCCGCGCACATTCACAAAGCTTGTCGTTGAGCACGTCAAAGCCTTCCTTGGCTTTCTGCTCATGGCAGAAGACCTTGACGACCTTCTGGCCCTCGACCATCTCTTCAATATATCCGTTGAGCGCGCCAAGCGCCGCCTGCTGCTTGATAAAGTAGGCGCTGCTCCTGCCGGCGATGCGCCGCACGATCAGCAGCATACAGGCCACACATGCCAGCACCACCAGGGTGAGCATCCAACTCATGGCGATCATCGTGCAAAGCACAGCGATGATCGAAACCAGCGAGGATATCCCCTGCGGGATGCTTTGGGAGATCATCTGGCGCAGGGTATCGACGTCGTTGGTGTAAACGCTCATCACATCGCCATGGATATGGGTGTCAAAATATTTGATCGGCAGATCCTGCATATGGGAAAACAGCTGGTCACGGATTTTTTTCAGGCTCCGCTGGGAAATCGACGCCATCGTCCAGTTATACAGGAACCCGCACAGAATCCCAGCCAAATAAAGGCATACCATCATCGAAAGGGCATGCACCAGGCCGGAAAAATCGGGGTTCGATGCAAGCAGGAGCGGGGAAATGTAATCGTCGATCAACGATTCCAGGAAGACCGAAGCGCCGACCGAAGCCGAAGCGCTGACCAGGATGCTCAAAATGACTACGGTAAAACGCAGTTCGTTGCCGCGCACGATATAGCCCATCAGCCGCCGTGCCGTACTTCCGGAAAATTTACGCATCCTGCTCACCTCCTCTGTTCTGCGAGAAAAAGACTTCCCGATAGATCGGGTTATTTGCTAGTAGTTCTTCATGGGTGCCGAAGGCGTTGATCCGGCCGTTTTCCAGCACGATGATATGGTCGGCATCCTGTACCGAAGCGACCCGCTGGGCAATGATGAATTTGGTGGTATCCGGGATCTCTTCCCGGAACGCCTTGCGGATGAGCGCGTCGGTGCGGGTATCGACCGCGGAGGTCGAGTCGTCCAGGATCAGGATTTTCGGCTTCTTGAGCAGGGCGCGCGCAATACAAAGCCGCTGCTTCTGGCCGCCGGACACGTTGCTGCCGCCCTGTTCGATATAGGTGTCATACCCCTTGGGGAATTCCCGGATAAAGCCATCTGCCTGGGCCAGTTTACAGGCGTGCTCCAGTTCTTCATCGGTGGCGTTTTCATTGCCCCAGCGCAGGTTTTCCTTGATCGTACCGGAAAACAGGGTGTTTTTCTGCAATACCATCGCCACCTGGTCGCGCAGGGCGGTCAGGTCGTATTCGCGCACATCCACGCCGCCCACCTTGACGGTACCGACGGTCGCATCGTAAAGCCGGGGGATCAGCTGCACCAGCGTGGTCTTGGCTGCGCCGGTGCCTCCCAGGATGCCGACCGTTTCCCCCGATTTTATATGCAGGTCGACGTCTTGTAAGCTCGGATGCGACGAGTCGCCCACATAGCTGAAGCTGACATGTTCAAAATCCACCGAACCGTCCTTGACTTCGCTCAGATGCTGCGGGCCGCTCTTCAATGCGCTCTCTTCTGCCAGGATCTCGGTGATGCGTTCGCCGGACGAGCGGGCCATAATCAGCATGACCAGCACCATCGAGAACATCATCAGGCTCATCAGGATCTGGAAGGTATAGTTGAACAGGCTGGTCAGTTCCCCGGTCGTCATGCTGCCGCCGACCACCAGCCGGGCGCCGAACCAGGAAACCATCAGCAGGCAGGAGTACACACAAAACTGCATCAAAGGCATGTTCAGGGTAATGATCCGCTCTGCCTTCAAAAAGTTGCGGAACAGTTTCTGGGATACCTTGCCGAATTTTTCCTTTTCATAATCCTCCCGCACAAAGGATTTTACCACCCGGATACCGGTCAAATTTTCCTGTACGACCGTGTTCAGATGGTCGTAGGTATGGAATACCTCGGTAAAAAGCGGATGTACCCGCGAGATAATCAGATATACCCCCAGCCCCAAAATCGGGATGACGCACAGATAGATGGTCGACAGCCGCGGGCTGATATGGATGGTCATAGTAAATGCAAAAATCAGCATCAGCGGGCTTCTGACCGCCACCCGGATCAGCATCTGGAATGCCATCTGCAGGTTGGTGATGTCGGTGGTCAGGCGGGTGACAATGCCGCCGGTCGAAAATTTATCAATATTGGAAAACGAGAAATTCTGCACATTATAATAAATGTCATGCCGCAGGTTCCGCGCGACCCCTGCGGATGCCTTTGCCGCCGACATGCCGGAAAGCACACCCATGGTCAGCGCAATCACTGCCATTACCAAAAGGATCCCGCCGTATTTAAGGATTTGCGCGCGATCCCCGGCGTCGATCCCTTTGTCGATCAGGTCGGCCATGACCAGCGGGATCAACACCTCAAAAAGCACTTCGAATGCGACAAAAACCGGTGTCAAAATGGTTGCCCGCCAGTTTTCGCGTATTGAAGCGGCGATTCGTTTTATCATTGCAAACGCTCCCTTCTGTCTATCTGTTCGGCACAAATATTGCCGCACACCCCAACCCCCCAGTGTCAGGCAAGGTTTTGCTCAATTTTTTTGGCTACATAAAGAAAAGTTTCCAATTCCTCATCGGAGATCCCGCTGCGGATCAAACTTTCCAGCGCCACCTTCTTTTTGACCAGTTCCGCATGGATCGCAAGCGCCTTTTCGGTGGGGATCAGGCGTTTGCGGCGGGCATCCTGCGAGGTATTTTCCCGCCGGAGCATCCCTTCCTGTTCCAATCCGATCAAAAAACGGGAAGCGGTGGAACGCCGGATACAGAACACCCTTTCCACGTCCCGCTGATAGACCTCCTGTTCCCAGCGGTCACAGATGAATCCCATCACCATCCCGGCTGTTTCGGACATGCGGTCGTGTTTTTCAGGCGGGGCGGTCATTTCCAGGACTTTCCGGCGCAGCAGGTTGGAAAGCCGCCGGATGGTAAATCCGATCGAAGGGGTATCTCCCATTCAAAATCCCTCCCAATAATGTAAGCATGCTTACTATTATATGGATTTTAAATGAATTGTCAACTATGAAATTGTGTATAAATATCAAAAGTTTGTGAACATTATTTTAACGCACTTTCAATCCTGTCTTACTTGCAGATACAAAGCACTTTATCTGCTCCATTTTATATATCATTTCATCACCTTTTCAAAGCGGAAAAAAGTGTCGGTACCTGGTACAGGTTCACCAAATTGATTTTCTGGACAGGGCATATTCGGGTCGATATGATATTTATTGAAAAATTCAACAATATGGAACCCGCATTTGTTAATGTAAAAGTGGATATTCCGTTCCTCAAAATAAGGCGTTATCGTTTCCCAGACAATGGTGTCTGGATATTGCGCTTCTATCGCTTTCCAAGCGGCAAACCCTAAACCGTGGCTGTGATATTCCGGTGAGATAAAAAACAGATCCAATGAATTATGCTGTGTTTCTTTATTAATCGTAAGTACTGCACCGCCTACATATTTTCCATTCGAAATAATGCGATAGGTTGCCGCCCCCTTAGAATGGAACGATGATTGTATCTCTTTTTCAGAAGGAATGGGCTCACTTACTCCAAATTTTTCCTTAACTGCAACAGAGAACGCTTCCTGCAGCTTTTTTGCAAATTGTGGGAGTTCCACCAAATCAATTTGTTCTAATTTGATATTGAAGTCTTCTAACATAATGAATCTCCTTCCTCGAATTTTATTTTTTTAGCTTGTTAAATTCTGTTTTGATCCGCTCTGCTAAATCTTCCGTTTCTTCTACAAAATTTGTTTTAAGAAACGGTTTTATTGCCT
>CALXGW010000116.1 GCA_944387965.1 uncultured Anaerotruncus sp.
CGGGTTGCCGTAATACTGCATCTGCGGCACTTCGCCCCAGGCGACGGTCGGGTCGCACAGGTTATGCTTATGCAGGATATTGGCCACCTTCATCGATTCAAACATATCGTTGGTGTATCCGTCGGTCCCAAGGCCGCAGAGGATGCCCCGGTGGATCATTTCCAGCGTGGGCGGGCAGCCGACCGCATTGCCCATGTTGGATTCCGGGTTATGCACAACCATCGTGTTGGTTTCTTTGATGATGTCCATTTCGATGCCGTTGATATGGATGCAGTGGCCGGTGATGGTCTTTTCCCCCAGGATATCATTGTCGTACAGCCGGTTAATGACCCGTTTGCCATACTTTTTGAGCGAATCATAAACATCCGCCATCCCTTCGGCGACATGGACATGGAACCCGACGCCGGACGGGGTGTTTTCCCGGCAAAGCGCCAGCGTCGCATCCGACAGGGTGAAGGAAGCGTGCAGCCCCATCATCCCTTTCACCATATCGGTATCGTCTTTCTGGCAATACTGAATGAAATCTGCATTTTCCTTGACCGCGGCCCGCATTTTTTCCTCGCCGTCCCGGTCGGATACCTCGTAGCACAGGCAGGTGCGCACGCCCAGTTCCTTCGCCGCCTCCGCAATGGTAAACAGGCTGCCTTCGATCCCGCCGTAGCTGGCATGATGGTCAAATACCGTCGTCACGCCGCAGCGGATGCAGTCCAGATAGGTGGCCATCGCGCTCATTTTGGTGTCCGGCAGGGTCAGATGGCGGTCGATCGTCCACCATTGCCCGTCCAGAATGTCCAGGAAATTCTGCGGGTTATAGCCTTTGATCGAAAGGCCCCGCGCAAACGCGCTGTAAATATGGTTGTGGGCGTTGATCAGCCCGGGCATGATTACGCCGCCATGCGCGTCGATCCACTGCGCATCCGCATATTTTGCCCGCAGCACGCCGGTATCCCCGACCTCCTTGATCAGATTCCCTTCGATCGCAACACAGCCATTTTCGATCAGGCGGTTGTTTTCCCCGCGGGTCACCAGCCTGCCATTCCCAATCAGTAACATATGCATCCTCCTTTATTTTTCATCCGCCGATATGCAAAAAGGTGTCCATCCGTTTGGATGAACACCTTCTGTTTCAACTTCCGACTGCACTGCGCAGGAAACTGAACCGACTTATTCGTGAACATCCAGCCCGTGCGCGAAGCACTCCGTTGCAGCTACGCTTATATCCAATTTTTCCGGCCGCAGACGGCCTTCTTTTCCCTGTTTTGATTTTAACATAAGCGTCGCTGGAAAGCAAGTGGATAAGTCATAATTTCTTAAATTTTTTTTGCAAAGAAAAAATTTTTATTGATTTTTATACATTTTATGATATCATAAAATGTATAAGATATTACCCATGCAAGCAAAAGAAAGGATTCGTCTATACCATGCTCAACAGTTTAACTCTGGATTTTCTCAAACAGCTTGCCCGCGGCATTGCCCAGCAGTTCGGCAGCAATTGCGAGGTGGTGGTGCACGACCTGTCCGACAACAATGTCGACAGTTCGATCGTCGCCATCGAAAACGGGAACGTAACCGGCCGCAAGCTCGGCGACGGGCCTTCCCATGTCGTGCTCGAAGCGCTGCACGGGGATCGCGGCAACCTCAAAGACCATCTCAACTACCTGACCAAAACCAAGGATGGGCGGATTTTAAAATCCAGCACCATTTATATCCGGGACGAGGCCGGCGATGCAATCGGTATCTTCTCGATCAACTATGACATCACTGGATTGCTGGTCGTGGAAAACGCCATCAAATCCCTGACCGCCACTGAACATACCGAAAAAGAACCCGAAAAGATCATGCAGAATGTCAACGACCTGCTGGACGACCTGATCGAACAAAGCGTCCGCCTGGTCGGCAAGCCGGTTGCTCTCATGAGCAAGGACGATAAGATCGCCGCCATCCAGTTCCTCAACAGTACTGGCGCATTCCTGATTACCAAAAGCGGCGACAAGGTTTCCAAATATTTCGGCATCTCCAAATATACCTTATATAGTTATATCGACGCCAAAAACAATTGAGCGTTGATACCAAAATCCGGCGTTGGCCAAATCCTGCCGCAAAGCGTATCCCGCTTTGCGGCATTTTTGCGTCCAAAGCCGGCTGGATCTTACTGTTTGCCCTCTTTGGGCAGGATCAGGTTCAGGATGATCGCCATCAAAGTCGCAATTACGACCGAAGAACTGCCGAAAACGGTGTTTACCCATTCCGGGAAACCTGCCAGGCTGCCGGAAACCTGCGTTACACCAACGCCCAGCGCCACCGACAGCCCGACGACCGCCGTATTGCGCGGCGTCAGGCCGGCAGAAGCAATCATCCGGATACCGGTCATTGTGATGGTGGCAAAGACCGAAAGGGTCGCGCCGCCGATGACGCAGTGCGGGATGGTGGTCAGCACAGCGGAGAATTTGGGCACAAAGCCCGCTACCAGCATAATGGCCGCCGCCAGCCCAAAGACGGTCCGGTTGACCACCTTATTGACAGTCACGATGCCGACGTTCTGGCTGTAGGACGCGGTCGGAAGCCCGCCGAAGAAAGCGCCAACAATACTGGCCGTCCCCTGGCAGATAATGCCGCCGGTCAGTTCCTTGTCGGTGGGTTCGCGGTCGAGGTCGCCCATGGTGGTGGAGGTCAAATCGCCGATCGTCTGCACCGAGTTGACCACATACATGACCGCCATCGAAACACACGCTGCCGGTACAAATTTGATGCCGAACTTGAGCGGTACCGGCACCTGCAGCAGACCCGCCTGCCCGACTGCGGAGAAGTTGACCAGCCCCATGCACAGCGCCAGGGCATATCCCACAATGATACCGGCCAAAATGGACGCCAGTTTGAGCACGCCCTTTGTAAAATGGCTGCAAAAGATCACAACCGCAAAGGTGACCATCGCGACCAGCCAGTATTTCCACGAGCCGAACGCCGGGAAATTCTCATAAGTTACCGTGCCGCCCGCCATATAGCGCACCGCAGTCGGATAAAGCGAAAGGCCGATCGTAAAGATAACGGTACCGGTCACCATCGGCGGGAAAAATACCCGCAGCTGTTTGAGGAAAATACCGAATACGATCGCCACCAGGCCGCCCACGATCTGCGCGCCAAAGATGGTCGGCAAATCATACTGCCCGCCGATCGCCAGCAGGGTGGGCACATACGCAAAGCTGACCCCCATCACCACCGGGAGCCTTGCCCCGATCGGGCCAACGCCAAACACTTGTACCAGTGTTGCAACGGCAGTAATCAGCAGCGAAACCTGGATTAGGAAGGTCTTATCCGGGGCGGAGAGCCCCACGGTGCTGGAAACTAGGATTGCAGGGGTAACAACCCCCACAATGGCTGCAACAACATGCTGCAACCCCAACGGGATCACCTGTTTCATCGGCGGGACGCCTGACATCTCGAATACAGAAGCGCTCTTTGAAACCGAATCTTTCTTCATCGCAGCCACATCCTAACAAAAATTTTTTAGCAAAAAATAATTTTTATAGTAATATTACTATACCCCTTTATTCCACTGCTTGCAAGGGGGTGTCGGGATTTTTGTTAAAGAATTATCCATCCAAAATTTGTGCTTTTTGCACAATCCCGTCACATCCCCCAAAAACGCCCGGTATTTTTGCTGCTATCCATATAAAAACAGTGCTGCGCCAGGCCCAAACCCTGGCGCAGCACTGTTTTGCGGCTGCCGTCAGCCGCCCGGGATCTCCTTCCCAACGGTCTTATAGGTTTCCTCCACGATCCGTTCCATCGCGTTCAGGATATTCTGATACCCCGTACAGCGGCACAAATGCCCGGCAATCAGCCTGCGCAGTTCCTCCCGGGTATACCGCTTCCCGCTGCCCACAATCTCAACGGCTGTCATGATGAGCCCGGGCGTACAGAACCCGCACTGCACCGCCGCTTCCTCAATAAACGCCCGCTGGATGGGGGACAGTTCCCCATTCGGGCCGCGCAGCCCTTCGACGGTGAGGATATGCCGGTTTTCCGCCCAGACGGTCAGATAGATGCAGCTGTCGATCGCTTCGCCATCCACCAAAACGGTACATGCGCCGCATTCCCCGACTTCGCACCCCTTTTTCACGCTGGTGAGCCCCAGCCGTTCCCGCAGTGTTTCCAGCAGACTCTCCCGCTCGTCGACCGCCAGCTCGACCGGCTTCTCATTGACTGTCATTTTAATGAGTTTCAGCATGACGCCACCTGCCCTCCCGCATGGATGATTGCCTGTTTGAGTGCCCGTTTGCTCAGTTCCTTCACCAGCTGCATCCGGAACTCTTTGGAAGCCCGCCAGCTGGTGCGCGGGTTCACCTCTTCCATCGCCTTGCCGGCCACCATTTCCAGCAGCTCCTGCCCGATTTCCTGCCCGGCAGCGGCTTTTTCCGCCCCGCTGCACCGCACCGGCGTCGGCGCGGCCACCCCAAACGCCAGCCGCAGCTCTGCCACCCGTTTTTTATCCGGCGTCAGCTTCACATTGGCCGCGCATCCCAGGGTGGCGATATCCATCGCATTGCGCTGGGCATATTTGATGTAATGCCCGCCAAACCCCTCATAATCCGCCTTTGCGATCCGGATGCCCACCAATAGTTCATTGTGCGCGCGGTCGGTTTTGCCCGGCCCCCGGTAAAAATCGGCAAGCGCGGCCTGCCGGACCCCGTCCGGGCCCTGCAGGTCCAGCCTGGCGTTAAAGGTCAGCAGGGTGGAAGCGCTGTCCGCGCTGGTCACCCCGTTGCAGATGTTCCCGCCGATCGTGCCGATGTTGCGGATCTGCGGACCGCCCACCTGCTCGACCGCTTCCCCAAGCATTGGGATATATTTTTGTACCAGCGGATGCTGGCTCACATGGGTAAAACTGGTCGCCGGACGGATGAGGATCTCCCCGTCCGCTTCGAGCGATACCCCTTCCAGTTCCGGGATGCCGTGGATGCTGACCAATGAACAGCCGCGCAGCTTACCTTCCCGGATTTTGATGAGCACATCGCTGCCGCCCGAGATTACCACCGCCTGGGGGTCATCCGTGAGGGCTGCAACCGCATCGGCGATACTCTTTGCCTGGTAAATCTTTTCAAAATCATACATCTTGCCGCCCTCCTTTGTCGATCAACCCTGCCTGCATAAATGCTTCCACCAGCTTCTGCGGACTCATCGGCAGGCTGTCCACCGCCACGCCGGTCGCATGCAGCACCGCGTTGCGTATGGCCGGCGCGACCGGGATGGCCGGCGGCTCCCCGAGCGCCTTGTTGCCGTACGGTGCGCTCGAATCGACCGTCTGCACGAACGCTGCATGCAGTTCCGGCGTATCCATCGCCGTCGGCAGCTTATAATCCAGCAGGTTTGCATTGAGCGGGCGGCCTTTCGCATCAAAGAGCAGCTGTTCGCCCAGCGCATACCCCAGCCCCATGCTCATCCCGCCGTGTACCTGCGCTTCCGCCAGTTTGGGATTGATCAAAACCCCGCTGTCATGCACGTTGATGATATCCAAAACCCGCACCTTACCGACCGGGATATCCACCTCCACCTCGGCAAAGCAGCAGCCGAACGCGAAGGTATTCGTTTTGCACTGATGGGTCGCCTCGGCGGTGATATGCACCGACCTGTCCAGGCTGTAAAAAGCGTTCATCGCCAAATCCCCCAGCGAAAGCA
>CALXGW010000117.1 GCA_944387965.1 uncultured Anaerotruncus sp.
TGTGGGGCAAATCCGCATCCCTTTAAAGATCGGAAGGGAGTCCCTAAACGAATCGGAACCGGCGTGATTTAACACACCGGTTCCTGCCAAATTTCTTTTTACTTCCTTATGGGACGCTGCATAAAGGCCGAAGTGCTTTTTTCTGCGGAGAGGGTTATCCTTCCTGAACGTTCCCCTGCATGCTGTTGTTCTGCAGTCCGGAAGTCACGGCGGTGCCGGTGTCTTCCATGAGCGTGACCTTCACCTCGAAGGTGGTTCCCTGCACAGTTTGGCCGCCAAAGGAATATCCGTAGCGGGATCCTCCATAGGACTGGCTGGCCCGGAAGATGGTCAGCGTAACCTGGTCGCCCGGCGCGTAATTGCGCAGCAGGTCGGACAGCGAGGTAAAGCTGTTCACCGCCGTGCCCTCCACCTTGGTAATGATATCACCGGCCTGGATCCCGGCGTCCAGCAAAGTGGAATCGGAATCAATGCTGTCAATCAAAATCCCGCTGGGGATCCCGTTGACGCTGGCCACATACTCGTTGATCGCATAAGCGGAAATGCCCAATTTCACCCGGCCGGTCACTCTGCCGTACTGCATCAGGTCTTCCAGGATCGGCAGCGCCTCGTCGATGGGGATTGCAAAACCAATCCCTTCGTACCCGTCGGAAGACAATTTCTGCGAATTGATCCCGATGACCTGGCCAAATTCATTGACCAGGGCGCCGCCCGAATTGCCGGGGCTGATGGCTGCATCCGTCTGGATAAAGTCCATCGTGTAGCCGTCGGTAGAGGCGCGCAGCGAACGGTTCAGGCCGGAGATGATTCCCTCCGAAACAGAACCCGCATAGGTAAGCCCGCCGGGGTTGCCGATGGCAATCGCTTTTTCGCCGACTTTCAATTCCCCGGAAACCCCGAGTTCCGCCGGGGTCAGCCCGGTAGCGTCGATCTTGACCACCGCCAAATCGGTCTTGGTATCATACCCGACGACAACCCCCTGATAGGTGGTCCCATCGTTCAGCACCACTTCCAGGCTGTCCGCGTCTTCGATGACATGGGCGTTGGTGGCAATATAGCCGTCCTCTGAGAGGATGATGCCGGACCCTTCGCCGGTGGGCTCAAAATAGTTGGACTGGTACTGCACAATCCCCACGACGGAGGGCGATACCTTTTCACTGATCTGTACCGTGGTCAGCGTACCGTCTTCCGACACGGTATTGTCCGACGGTTTGCTGTTGGTTTCCAGTTCAGGCACGTTCTCATTTTTCTCTTGGCCGCTTTCCTGGGACTGGCCAGGCGAATTCACGATATTCTGCTCCGGCATGATCATGCTATAAATGCCGAATGCAGCAAAGCCCAGCACGGCGACGCCCAACAGGGTGCCGAGAATACCAGCGAACACCTTCAGGCCTTTTTTCTTGCCTTTGGGTGCATTGGGTTTTTGCGATTCGCCATATTCGGGGAAATTCCACTGGTCGGCGGGCGGCTGCTGCCCAAAAGAATACCCGCCATAGGAATTCTGATTGTGCTGCCCGGGATTGTAATATCCGCCCACCGGCGGCTGGTACTGATATTTCTGCTCTCCCGCCGCTGTGCTGTCCGCCGAGGACGCAGACGGTTCCGTAGATTCCGCCGCAGAGGGATGGAATGAATCACCCTGATTTTCCGGGACGTCGTTTCTGTCTTTATTTTCCATGTCGTTCATGCTCTATTCCTCCTTCTATCCTGAAAAAGCTCCGGGTACTTGCGCCCGCAGTTGAATTTCAAACTGGCTCTATTATAGGGAAAAAATATGTCTATTGCGTAACGGACTCTTTAAAAAAATAGGGATTTATCCATTTTTTCTAAATAAATTTTGTGAACTTTTTGTACCGCTGCTTGGAATGGAGAACGCAAACTCGGTATACTCCCCTTCTTTCGAGCTGACATGGATTTCGCCGCCGTGCAAGCGGATGACGGTGCGGACAATATATAGCCCTAAGCCCACCCCGGTTTTATCCTTGCTGCGGGAGCGGTCGGTTTTGTAAAAGCGCTCAAACACGTTGGGCAAATCCTGCGCCGCGATCCCTGCGCCGGAATTACGGATCGCCACCAGCGTACGGGCGCCGTCGCTGTGGTATTTGACTTCGATATACCCGTCCTCGTTGACGAACTTCACCGCATTGTCGATGAGGTTGTAAATCACCTGATGCATCAAATCCGGATCCGCGCTGACCATCACCTTGTCCACGTCCAGGCCGATCACGTCCAGCCGCTTTGCCTCAATGGCCTGCTCAAAGCTGAAGATCACCTGGCAAACGGTGCTGTTCAAATCGAACTCGGCGGGATTGAGTTTCATTTCCCCCGCTTCGATCTTGGCCAGATCCAGCATGGAACGCACCATCCGGGAAAGGCGCTTCACCTCGCCGGATACGACCTCCAGGTACTGGTGGTGCTTTTCTTCCGGGATCGTCCCGTCCAGAATGCCGTCGACAAATCCACCGATGGTGGTCATGGGGGTTTTCAGCTCACGGGACACATTGGCGACAAAACTGCGGTTCATGGTCTCGTTGCGGGCCAGCACCTCCGCCATGTAATTGAACTCATTGGCCAGCTGGCCGATCTCGTCGTTGCTGTTGACCTGTACCCGGACGGTATAATCCCCCCGGGAAAAGCTCTGGGTCGCCGCAAGCATGTCCCGCAGCGGCTTGACCATCCGGGCGGTGACAAAATAAATCACGATAAAGGCGATCACCACCATGGTCAGCGAGCTTAATAAGAACATATTCAGAAGCTGCCACAAAAAGTTGTTTAAGCTGCTGGCGGAGGAGGAGATGAAAACAAACCCGGTGATCTGCCCGTTGGGCAGCCCGATGAGGCGCGCCACCGTATAATGCTTGCTTTGGTAAAAGCCCCCATCCGGCCGGTCTCCCGGAACCCATCCGCCGAAGCGGCCTGCCGCAGGATATTTTCCGGCACCGTCCGCTGCCCGTCGGCAAACAGGCTGGTGTCGGTGCAGATCAGCACCGTGCCCTCGGTATCGGACAGGTAGATCGTCGCTTCAATCGCGTCCGCCAATACCGAGTAAACCGAGTTTAATGTGGCTTCATCGATATATAAATAATTATTTTTCTGATAATCCGTCAGCGTCAGCGCTGCGGCCTGGTTGACATAGCGGTCCAGCACCTTCAGCTTGTCGCTGCGGAAATACTGAGACGCAAACCCCATCAGCAAAGCGCCCAGCACGGTGATGCTGGCCAAAATCATCCCAGCACAGATGGTAAAATATTTGGTAAAAAGATTCTTCTGCATCTGTCGCTCCATCTACCCCAAAGCGGAAAACCGCGGCAGCCGGCACAAATGCATCGGCCCCGCGGGAATATCCTTGCCGCCTGACGGGGATTTATTCTTTGACTTCGAATTTGTATCCCACACCCCAAACGGTTTTCAGCGTCCATTTATCCGAAACGCCTTCCAGCTTTTCACGCAGCCGTTTGATGTGGACGTCCACCGTCCGGGAGTCTCCATAATATTCAAAGCCCCACACTTCGTCCAGCAGCTGATCGCGGGTATAGACCCGATTGGGGTTGCTGGCCAGGTGGTACAAAAGCTCCAGTTCCTTGGGCGGGGTATCCACCACCTTGCCGTCCACCTTCAGCTCATACTTGGTCATATTGACCACCAGCTTGTCATAACTGACCTCTTTCACGTCGTTTTCCGCGGCATTTTTGCCGGTGCGGCGCATCACCGCCTTGATCCGCGCCACAATTTCCTTGGTTTCAAAGGGCTTGACCACATAATCGTCGGCACCCAATTCCAGCCCCAGCACCTTGTCAAAGGTCTCGCCTTTGGCGGTAATCATGATGATCGGGCATTCGGACTTTTTGCGGATATTCCGCAAACGCGCCGGCCTTCTTCTTTGATTATAATTGTCAAACCGCCGCTTGTACAGGGGTTGGCCGAAAAAAGCCCCCGAACGCGCCCAAAGGGTGCCGGGCGGCTGGGTACCGATCTCAAAAAAGGCGGATGGCTGCCGGCAGCCATCCGCCTTTCGCGGGGAGGATACGAAAAAGAGAAGTTTTCCTTACTGCTTCGCCGCCAAAAATTCGCTGCGCTGGCGGTTCCACTCTTCCATGTACTTGCTCAATCCGGCTTCTTCCAGCTTGGCGACGAACTCTTCGTAGGTCTGCTGGGTCGCATCGCGGAACATGCCCAGGCTAAACGAGGTCTGATATTCCGTCACCAGCGCGGAGATCACCGACCACTCGGCGGATACCGGCGTGTAGTCGAAGGTAAAGCCCCAATAAGGCCATTCCTCGTCTTTGATCTGTTCGCTGTAAATGCGGTCGTTGATGGCGTTGATACGCTCGTCGTCACAGGCCGGCCAGGCGAGGTTGGCGTGGAAAATGCCCCAGTTCCATCCCAGGTAGGTGTAATCGCCGGATTCCGGGCCGGGCGAAACCGTATTGGTCTGCTCGTCATAGAAGTAATGGCGCCCTTCAATGCCGCCGGCCAGCAGCATGTTGGTATCCCAGTCGGTCTTGATGTAATCCAGCACAACGGCAGCCCGCTCCGGGATTTTGGAAAAGGAGGTGATGGCATAGCCGTCGCCGATATAGGAATCCCGCAGGATCCGGTACCCTTCCGGGAAAATGTCGAACAATTCCACATTCATCCCATTGGCCCGATAGTTGGCGACGCTGGTAATCCCGTTAAAGAAGTTGTCCGTAGAGGCGGCCGACTGCCCGTTGGCAAACAAGGTGGCCACGGAATTGGTATTGGCGATGGCGTCCGAAGGCCATACGCCGGCCGCCGCGTATTCGGCCATCAGCAGCGCGTATTCTTCATAATAATCCGAGGTGTACAGGAAAAACGGATGTTCAAAGGTCGGATCCGCCATCTGCGCATAGTACACATAATCAGATGCCTGGTTGTTGATCAGGTTGTTGCGGAAGATCAAAGACAGCTGCTGCAGGGTGCTGGAGGAAGAAGCATAAAACGCATACATCCCGTTTTCCGCTTCGTTGTCCCCCACCGCTCTTAAAAAACCGTCGAAGTCCGCATAGCTGTTGATCTTGTCGGCGGTGTACCCGTATTTTTCCGCGATATCCATGTTGATGGTGGGGCCGCGGTCCGGGGCGATGGACGCCGTGTTGCGGGGGATCATGTAGATCTTCCCGTCGATGTACGTTTCCTCCCAGGCGGAATGCGGCAGAGTCGCCCAGGTTTCCGGCATGTATGTGGACAAGAATTCTTCCGAAAGCTCCTTAAAGCCGCCCTTTTCGGTCTGTTCCTTGTAATAGCAGTAATTGGCCGTGAAGATCAAATCGACGGTATCGCCGCCGGCCATAAGCAGCGGGTACTTCTGGGCGCGCTCAGAAGACGGGATAAAGTAAAGCTCCAGCGTGGTATTGACCGCCTCCTTGGTGCGCTGATTCACCAGTTCCAGCACTTCCTGCATCGCATTGGGCTCGGTAGCACAGGCGTACATGACCACGTTGGCTTCTTTGCTCAAATCTAAGTTTGCATACGGGCTCTGCTCGTCGGCAACCGCCGCGGAAGGGGTGTCGTCCGCCAGGTCGGTGGAAACCGGGGCGGCCTGCCCGCATGCGGAAAAGCAAAGCAGCACAAAAGAAACGGACAGGAAAATAGTAAGCCACTTTTTCATAAAAACCACCTTTCTTCATCATGAAAACAGTTGATCCATTCTAACCATCTGCCGCCGGCGCCTGCGCCGCGGCAGCGATGGCAAAGCCTGATTGTTCGCTGAGGCAAGACGCCTCAAACCTGTTTTGCGCCGTTTTCTGTACGGGCAAAGACCTCTTCCATCCAGCGCACCGTCCGTTCCAAGGCTTTTTCCGGCTCCAGCTGGTAATTTCCGTGCATCACTTCCGGCGTGATAAACCCGGCGTACCCGGCGTCTGCCAACTGCTGCATCTGGCCAGCCAGATGCAGCACCCCGTCGCCGGGGACCAGATGCCCGCCGGGCATCCCGTCCACCAGGTGCACATGGGCCAGCTTGTTGTCGAACGCGGACAAGAAATCCGCCACCCCTTCGCCAATGCGCCCGGCCATATCGGTATCGACCATCCCCCCTACATTCGGCAGCCCAACCGCCTGGACCAGGGCCGCCGCTTCTTTGGCTGTCACCGCCACATTGGAGGACATTTGGGTCAAATGCTCCATGGCGATGCGAACCCCTGCGGAATGAGCGTATTCCCCAATCTCCCGCAGCGCCTGGACAGAGCGTTCCCACGCTTCCTGCCGGGGGCGGTCGAAATACCCTTTGCCAGGCGTGACCAGCATCATTGGGCAATCCATGATCCGGCAAAAATCCACGCCACGCTTAAAATAATCAATGCTTCGCCGGCGCATCACCGGATCGTTGCAGGCGATGTTGATCGGGTACATGCACTGTTCCGGCGTGATGCAGATCACCTTCATGCCCTTCTCCGCGATTTTTTGGTAAAAACCCTTGGCCCGCTCATCCGAATAATCGTAAAAATAAAAGTGCGGCCCCGCCCCCCATAATTCCAAATTTTGAATGTGCAAGCGCTCCGCGCAGGCCAAGAACCGGTCAAAGCTGTACAGCGGATGCGCATAGTTGCCAATGGAAATCTGCGATCGGCGCAATCCCATCTGAAACACCCCTTTCTATGCTTTTGATGATGGACACGGGCCGAGCTTCTGCCCGAAGGCCGTTTCCAGCACCCGGAGCCCCCGCTCCAGGTGTTCCTCGGGCTGTTGGTAATACCGCCCGGCCCCCAGTTCCAGCGTGATGGCGCCGGCATAATCCCACCGCTCCAACGTGTCCAAATGCTCCCGCAGCGGCTGGTCGCCGTCGCCCCAGGTCAGATGCCCGGTAGGCGTGCCGTCATTGAGGTGGATGTGGACGATCCGCTGGCCCAGCGCCGCAAAATAATCCTCCAGCGTTTTCCCCTCCCGGCAGACGGGGACGGTGTCGATACAGCACATCAAATGCGGATCGTCAATCTCCTTCATCATCCGGCAGGTAGACGCCAAATCGTTTACCAGGTTGGATTCGTTTGGCAACAGGATCTCAAAGGCGAGGGTAACCCCGCGCTTTTGCGCTTCCCGGGTCATCTTCTCCAGCGAATCCACCGCATAGCGCCACGCTTGTTCCACCGGCTGATCCAGCAATCCCCAGCCGGGGCCGCAAAGCATTTTCGGCGCCTCCAGCTCGGCGGCCTGGCGGATCCAGCCGCAAAAATAATCCACGCTCGCCTGGCGGAAGTCGTCCTGTGCCGAAGCGATATTGTAAGGGTAAATACATTGTTCCGGCGTCACGCAGGCGATCGTCAGCCCCCGGTCCGCCGCCATCCGGCGAAGCGCGGCGGCAGACGGCCCGCACTGGGTCGGATAGAAAAAGTGCGGCGCGCCGCCCCAAAGCTCCAATTGGGTAAAGCCCAGCCGGGCGGCGGAATCCAGGAACGCGTCGATGGAATAACGGCTGTAATGCATATTCATCGCCGCCAGCTGCGTGATCTGCAATTTCCTCATGCGGTCCACTCCTTTCCTTGTTGCGTCTGAGTGTATACTATCGGGTAACCCGCAGGTCAATGGGTTTGTCAAAATTCGGTAATTTGTTGATATCTGTTCCATGTTTTTTGTTGATTTTGCGCATTCTCCCGGGCCAATCCTTTACAAGAAATGGATGAGGCTCTATAATAGGGGTATCAACTGCAAAGCAGGTGTCAGCATGAGCGAAGAGAACAAAAAATTCCGCATCGGCGAATTTGCCCGGGTCAACGGCGTGACCAAGCACACCCTGATCCACTACGACGACATCGGCCTGCTCACCCCGGCAATCACAGAGGAAAACGGCTACCGGTATTACATCGACAAGCAGTATTCGGACTTTTCCAATATCTCCCAGCTCAAAGAGCTCGGCCTTTCCTTAAAAGAGATTGACGAATACATCCACCAGGATCATTTTCCCCAGCGGGAGGAGATCCTGCAAAACCGCATGGAGGCAATTGAGCGGGAAATCCAGCGGCTTACCAATCTGAAAGACGCCATCGCCTGCTACCGCAAACGGGTCCAAGAAGCGCTGGCCACCGATCCGGGCGCGGTAACCATGGAGTTTCGCGAAACCGAATACGGGTTTTTCAGCCGCAACCTGTATGAAAACGGCGAGAGCTTTTCCCATTCCCGGGCGGTGTTTTCCCGCTTCTGCCGCGACAAAAACCTGTTCGAATGCCGCGGGTGGGGGACCCTCATCCCCATCCACTATGAAAATGGGAAATGGCTGTCCATCTCCTCGCATATTTACGTTTACGCCGACCGGGCCTTCCACCCCGACGCCGTCGCCGTGCATCCCCAGGGCTACTACCTGGTGACCTACCACCAAGGGGACCCGAGAAAGCTGTATCAAAGCTTCCTGCGGGTCATGCATTACGCTGAGAGCCATCATATGACCATGGGGAAATTTTGCTTTGAGGAATATGTCCTGGGCAGCTTTAACACCACACAGCTCCAGGACTATCGGACCAAAATCCTGATACCGGTCTTGTAGGCATTTTGCGGGATGCGGCCTGTTTTTCCCCCGCGCCGCGGCAAACGCGGCGTCGACCGTTTGGCGCTTGTGGTTCCGCCTAATCCTGGAAAACAAGGGCAAATGCACCTTGAGAAAACGCCGGCGATGTGCTATCATGGGCAAGGAAAGGCGGGCCGTCCGCCTTGCACAAAACAAGGCGCGGCACCGAAACGCCGCCGAAACGCCCCGGAAAATACAAGAAAAGGTAAGGAGATCGAAGGAATTATGAAATTAGGAATCGGCGTTCAGACACCGGATTCT
>CALXGW010000118.1 GCA_944387965.1 uncultured Anaerotruncus sp.
ACCTCGGCAAAGCAGCAGCCGAACGCGAAGGTATTCGTTTTGCACTGATGGGTCGCCTCGGCGGTGATATGCACCGACCTGTCCAGGCTGTAAAAAGCGTTCATCGCCAAATCCCCCAGCGAAAGCAACATCTCCCCGCTGCCCGCCGGCACGATCCAGCCGTCCAGGATATCCAGCGTATCTGCCGGACGCCCGAGCAGGTACTCGGCATAATCCAAAATTTTGGCTTTGAATTCCAGCGCCGCCTTTTTCAGCGCCATCCCGCTCACATAAGTCTGGCGGGAGGCATATGCGCCGGTGTCGAACGGGGCCACATCGGTATCCTGCATCGAAACGATATGTACATTTTCTTCCTGCAAGCCGACCGTTTCAGCCGCCATCTGGGTGAAAACGGTATCCGCCCCCTGGCCGATTTCGGTCGCACCCATATGCACCTGCACCGACCCATCCTGGTTCAAAACCAGCCGGGCGGACGCCGTTTCCAGCGAAATCGGGTAAACACCGGTCTTATAGCTGAACATCGCCATCCCAACGCCGCGCCGCAAATCCCCTGTCTGGCCCTGGTAGGCTTTGCGTTTTTCCTCCCAGCAGATATATTCCTTCCCCTTTTGGATACATTCCACCAGCCCGCTCGAATAGCAGGTGATCCCTGTCCCCGGGTCAATATATCCCAGCTTCATGCAGTTTTTCAGCCGCAGTTCGATCGGGTCCATCCCGATCGCCGCCGCCAGGTCGTCCATATGGCATTCCATTGCAAAATCCAGCTGCGGGATGCCGTACCCGCGCATGGCGCCGCCGGTGGAAATGTTGGTATATACGGTGTACGCATCCGCCTCCAGCACCTTTTCATCCTGATACAGATGCCGGTACCCATTGGAGGCGTTCGCAACAATCGAATGTCCATGGGAAGCATAGCCGCCCTGGTTGGAGTAGGCGGTAAACCTGCGCGCGACCAGCCTGCCGTCCGGCCGGACGGCGGATTTTAACAGGAACTGTATCGCATGGCGCACCCGCGTGCCGAACATGGTTTCTTCCCGGGAGATCGCCATCCTGACCGGCCGGCCGCCCACCTGCATGCACAGGTAAGCCGCGAGCGGTTCATATAAAACTTCCTGTTTATTGCCGAATCCCCCGCCGATATACGGCTTGATAACCCGCACCTTTCCCCAGGGAAGCCCGGTCGCCTGCCCGATCACCCGGCGCACAATATGCGGGATCTGGGTGGAGGACACCACCACCACCCGCCCTTTTTCCATATAGGCAAAGCAGACCGGCAGCTCGATATGGCAGTGCTGCACCGTCTGGGTGTTGTATTCCTTTTCGACCACCCGTACCCCCGGCCCGGACATCGCTTCCTCCACGCTGCCCTCCCCGATCTGGTAATGGCTGTGCGCCAGGATATTGTCGGGATGCTCGGCATGGATGGGCTGTACCCCCGGCTGCAACGCATCGGACGGTTGGATACAGGCCGGGTATTCGTCATATGCCACCCGGATCGCATCGGCTGCACGGTTTGCTGCGATCTCATCCTCCGCCACCACCGCCGCGATCTCATCCCCATAAATCCGCACCCGCCGGTTGAGCAGCTTGCGGTCGGATACATCCTGATGCGCCGCTTCCACCGACCAGGGATGCCCCGGTGTGGGGAACTGGATATCCGGCACGTCCAGGCAGGTGACCACCTTCACCACCCCCGGCACCCGCAATGCATCTGAAATATCGATCTCACGCACCCATCCATTGGCGATGGTGCTGCGCACCACCTTGGCAACCAGGCAGTTTTTGGGCCACATATCGTCGGTATACTGCGCGGCGCCCGTCACTTTTTCCATCGCATCCACACGGTTTATGCTTTTTCCAATCCCCATCAGGCAAGCCTCCTTTTTGGGCGTATCAGCCAGCAAATTTCACAAAAGTCATACCTAATACATTCAAAATGTTTACTAAAATATACCATATTTTTATTTGAAAATCAATATAATTCGTACAATCCCGCAAAAATTCCTGTCCTTTGGGAATTGCAAAAAACAGCATACCCCGGATGGGTATGCTGTCATGATCCTGTATTTTCTCATCCTTGCCGGGCGCCACTCCCAGCCTTTTCAAAAAATCCGCTGTCCTTCGATATATTTCCCGGCCAGATTGCGCTCGTCGCCCAGATAGATCAGCCATTCCAGCCGCTCCAGCGGCGTCAGCGGCTGCGGATGCGGCAGGCTGCCGTCGTCCAGCAACACCGCGTCAAACAGGTACCCCGGCTCGAACGACCCCACCTGGCCAAAAAATGCCCCGCCGCCTTTGGTGCCCAGATAAAAGGCTTCCGCAATATTCAAAGGCCGCAGCGATTGATCCAGCAGCCGCCAGCGCAGCTTGCTGCACTGGATGGCGTCGGCCATCGCCCGGAAGATCGAAAGGTGCGCACCACCTGCGATATCGCTCCCCAGCCCCACATGCATCCCGCGTTCCAGGAACAGCCGCACCGGCGCTGCCCCGGAAGAAAGGTTGGTATTCGATTGCGGGCAATGGGCGATAAATACCCCCCGTTCCTGCATCAGGTCGAGTTCCTCTGCGGTACAGTGGACGCAGTGGGCCATCACCGTCGGGCATCCCTCCCCGCCGAACAGCCTGAACCGGTCGTAACTGTCCGCATAATGCGCAGCGTCCGGGCAAAGCGATTTCACCCAAGCGACCTCCGATTCGTTCTCCGAAAGATGCGACTGCACCGGCACCCCGCTTTCCCACTGCAATTCCCCCAGCCCCCGCAGCAGGCTGTCGCTGCAGGAGGGGGTGAAACGCGGGGTCAGTATCGGTGCGATATTTTGATATTTCCCACTGCATCCCGCAAGCCAACGCCTGGTTTCCCGCAAGGATTCCCCAGTTTCTTCCCGCAGGTAGTCCGGGCTGTTGCGGTCCATATTGACCTTGCCCACAAATCCCTTGACTCCCCCGGATGCTTCCAGCATCCCCATCAGAAGTTCGGTCGCTTCCCGGTGGATGGTCGCAAAGATACAGGCCCGTGTGGTGGCGCTGTGCAGAAGCGCATCGATAAAGATCCGATAGGCTGCTTGGGCATAAAGCAAATCTTTATATTTGGCTTCCTCGGGGAAGGTATGGGTGTTGAGCCAGTCAAGCAGTTCCAAATCCATCCCCATCCCCCGGAAGCTATACTGCGGCGCATGCAGATGCAGGTCGCTGAGTCCGGGGATCAGCAGTTTGCCGCTCTCATCAAACAGCCGGATATCGCGGTATTGCTCCGGCAAAACCGGGAAAACGCCTGCTACCCGGCCCGCCTCACAGACCAGATACCCGTCTTCCGTACAGCGGATCTCCTGCGGGGTCTGCGCGTATAAAATATGTGCTTTGATCGCAAATATATTTTGCTGCATATCGGTCCTCCCGGTTATTTATCGCTTGTTTTTTGCATCCGCTTCCAGTATAATGGTAAATATAGTGCTTATATCGGGGATGATCACGGAAGTTCTTGTCCATAAATCACAGTAGTCATACTTATGGCCGTTCTGGTTTTATCATACTGGATTCGTCCACAAAAAGCAAGATTCTTTGCCGTCCTTCCAACAGATATCCCGATTTTCAAACATCCCGCCCGATGGCGGCCTTTTATCCCACACTCAAAAGAAAGAGGAAATTTTATGCTGCAGGATTACGAACTTCCCCATCTCGGCGGCAAGCTGATGTCTACCCAGGTCAGCGCGCTGCTGATCAAAGAGCTGAAAGGCGGCGTTTTTTCCACGGTGGACCGCCTGCCTTCCGAAGTGGAACTGTCTGAACGTCTGGGCGTCAGCCGTACGGTCATCCGCGATGCGCTCGCCGATCTCGAGCGGGAAGGGCTGATCGACCGGGTACGCGGGATCGGCACGGTCATCAACCGTGATATTGTCAACCTGCCCACCCGGCTGGATCTGAAACTGGAATATTATGAGTTTATCCGCGCAGCTGGTTACACCCCTTCTGCGGACAATATCCTCGTGCGGCTCGAACCTGCCAGCGCCGACCTGGCCGAACGGCTCCAGGTGGATGAAGGGGCGGAACTGATCATTTATGAAAAGCGAGTGCTTGCCAGCGGGACACCGGTGATCTACTCGATCGATTACCTGCCCCGCGCACTGTTCGGGGAGATCAATTATATGGATATTGACTGGTCGCTGCCGGTGTTCGATATCCTCGACCGGCACTGCGGCCTGACCGTACTCACCGATATTGCAACCGTCTACGCCACCAACGCTTCTCCCTTTATCCGGCAAAAATTGCAGGTCCCGGATGGGGATGCGCTTTTATTGCTGGATGAAGTGGGATTTTGCAAGTTCAGCCGTCCGGTCATCCGGTCGCTGGAATTTTACACCAATTTCTTTGATTTCACCATGCTGCGCAAAAAATTCTGACCCAATATCCGTGCTGTTGAGATGTCTCGGCTGCGGTTCCTGTCCGAACGCCGGGGCATTTTTATTTTGTATTTTGCAACTCCGGTTATTTTCAGGGGAATCCGCCCAAAATACTATTGCCCCCATTATGTATGTGGACAAATCCAAAGAGGAGACAGGATTGTGTATGAATCTGCTGATGAGCGACCGCCCGCTTCCCGGGATCCAGATGAAGGAAGCGGACCGGTATATCGACCTTTCACGCTTAAAGATCAGAAATTGTGTAGGCTGTTTCGGATGTTGGGTCAAAACACCCGGCAAATGTGTCATCCGGGACGATGCGGTGACCGTCTATCCGCTCATTGCATACAGCAGTCGGGTGATCTATGTGACCCGCCTCTACTGCGGCTGCTATGATCTCCCGATGAAAATTATGCTGGAACGAGCCATCCCTGTACAGCAGGCTTTTATCCGCCTGTATCACGGCCAGACCCACCACATCCAGCGGGAGGTCAAGCCCAAGGATGCCATCATCATCGCATATGGGGATGCTGTTCCCAAGGAAGAACAGGAATTGTTCCGGCGGCTGGTAGCACGCAACGCACATAATATGCTTTTTCAAAGCTGGCGGGTCATTTTTGCTAAAGAAGCGGAACTTTTCAGCGTCGTATACAGGGAGGTGTGCGCATGGGACGCATGATGATCGTAAACGCCAGCCCACGCGCCCCCCGCTCCAATTCCAAACGGATTATCGAGCGGTTCCAAGCTTATTGGGCCGAAGCCGCAGGATTATACCCAACCATTTCCAATAAGCATGAACAGGCGCTTGCCGACCTGCAGGGGTGCAGCGACCTGCTCCTTGTCTTCCCGCTCTATGCGGACAGCCCGCCCAGCACCCTGCTGGGATTTTTAAAAGCGCTTTCTGCCGCCTCTATATCCCCCAAACCAGCTGTCCACGTCATCATCAACTGCGGTTTTATCGAACCGGAACAAAATCTGGTTGCTCTGGATATCATCCGTTTTTTCTGCCGGCAGAATGGCTTTCCGTTCGGCTCTACCCTGTCGATCGGCTCCGGGGAAGCGATCCTGGATACGCCTTTTTCGTTTTTGGTATGGCGCAAGCTAAAAAAATTTGCCGCAGCAGTCCGAAACCGGCAGCCGGTGCATCTGCAAACCGCCATGCCCATCCCCAAAAAGTGGTTTATTGCCGCATCCACCAATTATTGGATACAATATGGCCAAAAAAATGGCATTGACAAACAGCAGATGCAGACTATGGAGATCGAAGGCGGCGTCCTGCCGCCAAAACAATAGCAAAATGCCGTCTTTGCAATGACAAAGGCGGCATTTTTAGCACCATATATTGATCGAAAGTAGGGCAGCCGGGAAAAGCATTTCAGCTATGGCATCCGCGGCAGGAAACGCCGCAGCCCTGTCCCCCAGTTTCCCCGAATACCTGCCGGTAAAGCTTTTTACCGGTCGGGGTAGCAGCCAGGCCGCCTTCTGCTGTCTCTTTCAAAGCGACCGGCATCGCGTCCCCTACCCGCTTCATGGCAATAATGACCTCATCTGCGGGGATGGCGCTCTGGATTCCGGCCAACGCCATTTCGGCAGCTGCAAACGCATTTGCGACCCCGGCCGCATTGCGCTTGATGCAGGGGATCTCGACCAGCCCGGCTACCGGGTCGCAGACCAGGCCCAAAATATTCTTGAGGGCGATCGCAACAGCATGCCCGGCCATCTCCGGCGTGCCGCCGGCCAGCTCGACCAGCGCAGCGGCAGCCATCGCCGACGCCGCACCGCATTCCGCCTGGCATCCTCCCTGCGCGCCCGCAAGGCTCGCATTTTTCGCAATCACCATCCCAACTGCAGAAGCGGTGAACAGCGACATAATGCACTGATCCACAGCAAGCCCGCGGGCTTCCTGGATGCTCAAAACCGCTGCCGGCAGTACCCCGCACGACCCGGCTGTCGGCGCGGCGACAATCCGCCCCATCGAAGCGTTCAGCTCCGAAACCGCCAGCGCCCGCGCCAATGCCCCACTGAACACCGGCCCACAGATCCCGCCGCCATTTTTCGCATATTTCCCCATCAGGTATGCGCTTCCGCCGCTCAGGCCGCTGGTCGAACGCAGCCCTTCCCGCATCCCCTGGCTGACCGACTGTTCCATCACCGAGAAGGTTTCCGCCATCCGGCCATAAACAGCCTGCTTTTCTTCTTCCATCTGGAGAGCCTGCTGCTCCAGCACCACATCGGAAATCCGCTTTCCGGCTTCCCGCGCGGCCTGTATCAATCCCTCAATCGAATCATACCGCAGCTGCATGCATATTCCTCCCTCAATCCGGCAACAGCATGACCGAACCGATAATGTTCGGCAGCTGCTTGATATGTTCGTTCACTTCCGGCCCCACCCGGCTGTCCAGCTCGATGGTCATCACCGCCGTACCGCCCTTTTGTTCACGTGAAAGCCGGAAATTGCAGATATTGACCCCCAGGCTCCCCATATAATTGGTCACGCCGGCAATGGTACCCGGCGCATCCCGGTGCATGACCACCAGCGTCGTATATTGCCCGCTGATCTCCACCGGCATATGATTCACCTTTTCCACCAAAATATTCCCGCCGCCCACCGAAGCGCCCTGCAAACTCACCTGTTTGCCGGAAATCCCGGTCAGTTCGATCAAGGCGGTGTTCGGATGGGCATTTTCAATGTCCTGCGTCAAAAATTCCACCGATATCCCGGCCTCTTTTGCCAGTTCCAGGCTGTGTTTCAGGCGTTCGTCGTCCGGCTTCATCCCCATGATCCCAGCCACCAGCGCCTTATCGGTCCCATGGCCCTTATACGTCTTGGCAAATGACCCATGCAAAAAAATCCGCGCCGATTTCACCGGTTCTTCCAGCAGCGCACCGGCAATCCGCCCGATCCGGGCCGCGCCCGCCGTATGGGAACTGGAAGGCCCAATCATCACCGGGCCAATGATATCAAATACATTCATCCCCGATCCTCCTTACCCAGATCGCTGTTTTTTGGGTATGTCCCCATCTGCCCGCCGGCCTTTCCCTGCCCACAGCGCCGGCTGCACAAAAACAGCGTCAGCGGCTCCCAACAGCCACTGACGCCGGCATCGCTTTTGCTGCCCGTTCAGTGGATATCGTCAAACAGGTCGGCATTTTTGCTGATATAATTCCATCCGGAAGCCACTGTGAGCACGATCACCAGCCACTGCAGCACCACACACAGCAGCCAGGCGATTTCCATCAGCTGCGGCGGCAGGTACTGGAAAATCTCCCCCATCCATAAGGTCAGCAGGGTCACCAGGATCCAGATGATCTGGAACACCGTCTTTAATTTCCCCCATTTATCCGCTGCGATCACCCGTCCATGCTCCGCTGCGATCAGCCGCACCGACGTCACCAGCAGTTCCCGTGCTAAAATCACGAATGCTGCCAACGCGGAGGTCATTTGCAGCGGGATAAAACAGAGGATGGCCGAAAAGACCAGCAGTTTATCCGCCAACGGGTCCATCAGTTTGCCGAAATTTGTCACCAGCCCATCCCGGCGCGCAATATGCCCGTCCAGGTAATCGGTGTAGGAAGCTGCACCAAAAATGACCGCCGCCCATAAAAACCGCCACGGGATCGCAGGGAACAGCATAAAAATCAGGAATACCGGGATCAGCGCCATGCGCATGACCGTCAATTTATTCGGCAGATTCATTCCATCACGGCCTTTCCTTTTAAATCATATCCCTGTACGCCGCTGATCTCCACATGGATATATTCCCCCATTTTCAGCGGCTGCCTGCTGGTAAAATATACCTTTGTATCAATGTCTGGCGCATCCATGAAGCTGCGCCCGTACCACAGCCGCCCTTCCTTGCCTTCCACAGCGACTTCCAGCGTCCTGCCCACTTGCGAGCGGTTGAATCCTTCCATGATCCCATACTGTTCTTCCATCAGCAGGTCCGCCCGGCGGCGTTTAACTTCCTCGTCCACCTGCCCGTCCATTTCCGCGGCAGGGGTATCCTCCTCAGCCGAATAGGTAAAGCAGCCGAGGCGTTCAAATTTTACTTCTTTGATAAATTCACACAGTTCCTCGAATTCTGCTTCGGTTTCTGTCGGGAAACCGGTGATGAGCGTCGTGCGCAGGATCACGCCCGGCACCCGGTCACGGATCTTCTGCATCAGCCTGCGCAGCGAGTCCGCGTCCCCCCTGCGGTTCATCAGCTGCAGGATCCGCCCATTGACATGCTGGATCGGGATATCCATATATTTGACGACCTTTTCCTCCCGCGCCATCACATCCAACAGCCGGTCGGTGATCCGGTCGGGATAGCAGTACAGCGGGCGCACCCATCGGACGCCATCGATTTTGCAGAGCTCTTCCAGCAGATCCGCCAGCGCCAGCCGCCCATAAAGATCCTCGCCATACCGGGTGGTATCCTGCGCCACCACATTCAGTTCGGTCACGCCCATCGCAGCCAGCTTTTTGGCCTCTTCCAAAATGTTTTCCATCGGTCGGGAACGGAAGCCGCCGCGGATCAGCGGGATCGCGCAGTAAGAGCAGCGGTTGTCGCACCCCTCCGCCACCTTCAGGTAAGCGTAAAACGGCTCGTTGGCCAGGATGCGTTCCCCTTCCAGCGACAGGCCGCTTTTTTCGCCGAAAGCAGCGGTTTTTTTCCCGTGCAGCGCGTCTTCAATCGCCGCGACGATATCGCTGTTTTTCCCGATGCCCAATACGGCATCCGCTTCCGGGATCTCCTGGGCGACCTGTTCGCGGTACCGTTCCGCCAAACACCCGGTCACCACCACCGCTTTCAGGCGGCCTTCTTCCTTCCGCTGGCAAAATTCCAATATGGTTTCGATGCTTTCCCGTTTGGCGTCCTCGATAAACCCGCAGGTATTGATAATCACCACATCGCACCGGTCAGCGTCGGCGCAGATTTCATACCCGCCTTTTACCGCCATTGCCAGCAAACGTTCCGCATCCACCTGGTTTTTGGAGCATCCCAGCGACACCATCCCAACTTTGACCGCCATGTTTTTTCCGTTCCTTCCATTTTTCTCTCAATCTGCAAACTCCTGCATCCGCAGCACCTGATATGCCATCTGCGCCGGATACCCCCACCGCATGATCGCCGCAAAGGCGCGGCGGCGGATACGCTCATCCTCCCATGCAAGCGGGTATTTCTTTTTCACCAGCAGGGCCAGCTCTTCCGCTTCCCGCTGCGGCAGCATCGACATTGCCCATTCGATCAGCTCGCCGCCGATCCCCCGCGCACGCATCTCCTGCCGGATCCGTACCGGCCCGTACCCTTTGCGGGTATACAGGTCGTGCGCGAACCGCATCGCATAATCCGCATCGTCGACCAGCCCCAGTTCCTCCATGCGCGTGACCGCCAGCTTTGCCGTTTCCTCCCCGGCTGTACGCGCCAGCCGGTCGGAAAGCTGTTTGGCGGTGTATTCCTTATATGAAAGCAGCTGCAGCGCCTTTTCCTTGGCTTTTTTCAGTTCAGCCTGCGCCCGGAGTTCCTCCAGCGCCTGCCCGTCCATTTCGCACCCCACCGCAAGCTGCGATCCGGCAAAGACCTCCATGGGTAGGGAAAACAAAAATTCCCCATCCCCATAGACCGCCATCCTGCCATGTTTGGTCGGGTGCAGATCTGTAATGCGCATCACTCGTCGTCCGTTTCCACATCAATATTGACGCCGCGCCCGGCTGCGCCCGGCGCTGCACTGCTCTCCACAGGCGCAATGCGCACCGGCTTTTTCCCCATCATCGCTTTGGCCCCTTTTTGCAGCTTATCCGCATTCTCCCGGATTTTCCCTTCGATCTCCGCAGCGATCTCGGGATTTGCACGCAAAAATTCCTTCGCATTGTCCCTGCCCTGGCCCAAACGTGTTTCGCCATAATTGAACCAGGACCCGCTCTTGCTGACGATCTCCAGCTGCACCCCGAGGTCGAGGATCTCGCCTTCTTTCGAGATGCCGATGCCGTACATGATATCAAATTCCGCCTCTTTAAACGGCGGGGCGACCTTATTTTTCACCACTTTCACACGGGTACGGTTGCCGACCACTTCCCCCTTGCTGTTCTTGAGCGCCTCGCTGCGGCGCACATCCAGCCGCACCGAAGCATAAAACTTCAGCGCACGACCGCCGGGGGTGGTTTCCGGGTTGCCATACATCACGCCGATCTTTTCCCGCAGCTGGTTGATGAAGATGCAGACGCAGTTGGTCTTGCCGATGGCGCCGGTCAGCTTGCGCAGCGCCTGGGACATCAGCCTTGCCTGGAGCCCCACATGGGTTTCGCCCATCTCCCCTTCGATCTCGGCTTTTGTCACCATCGCGGCGACCGAGTCGATGACCACCACGTCCACCGCGCCCGACCGCACCAGCGCCTCGGCGAGCTCCAACGCCTGTTCGCCGGTATCCGGCTGGGACACCAGCAGCGAATCGATATCGACCCCCAAAGCCTGCGCATAAACCGGGTCCAGCGCATGCTCCACGTCGATGAACACCGCCGCGCCGCCGTTTTTCTGCGCCTGCGCCACCACATGCAGCGCCACCGTCGTTTTACCGGAACTTTCCGGCCCAAAAATCTCAATGATACGTCCCTTCGGCACGCCGCCGATCCCCAGCGCCAGATCCAGCGACAGCGAACCGGTGGAAACAGCTTCCACATTCAAAATGCTGTCCTGTCCCAGCTTCATGACCGCGCCTTTCCCGAATTGCCTTTCGATCTGATGCAGCGCGGTTTCCAGCGCCTTTGCCCGGTCTTCCGCCGTCACATTTGCACGCCGTTCGGTTACCGGCGGGGATTTCTTCTCTGCCATATCCAAATCACTCTCCATCCTACACAGGCTGTCGTCTGCCGCCTGTCCATGCAGGCGCAAGATGGGACCCTTCTTATGCCGATCGCAAAGCGGTTCTCCCAATGACCTTATTATACAGGATGCCACTCAAAAAATCAACCATTTTGGGAACATTTGTTCTTAAATTTTCTTTTCCTTCCCGCCCTTTGCCCGCCGCGCGGCATTCCGCCGCCAGCATCGCGCCGCATCCTGCTTCGGATAGCAAGAAAGCCGCCAAACAAGCTGTGTTTCGCGGCTTCCCTCCCACTTTTCGGGCAATTATTTGCCGGTGGCGTTGCGGAACGCCTGCCGGGTTGCTTTTACTTCTGTGAGCGAACGCACCAACAGTTCCTCGGTCTTCATCAGGCAGCCATCCGAATATTCCTGCGCCGCCTGGCGGATCTCACGGGATTTCATCTGCGCCTGCGAAAGGATCTCCGACGCCCTGGCCTGTGCCGCTTTTACGACCTCCTGCTCAGAAACCAGCGCCCGCGCCCGGTCCTCCGCCTTGCGCACGATCGCTTCGGCTTCTTTTTTGGCGTTGTCGATGATATCGGAGCGGTCGGCGACGATCGCTTTGGCCTGCTTGATCTCTGCCGGGATATTCAGCCGGATATCGTCGATCAGATCGCGCACCTTGTCGGCGTCCACAACGCAGCGCCCGCCCGAAAGCGGCAGGCTCCACGAACGGTCAAGCAGTTCGTCAATGACATCCAAAATCTCATCAATATTCATTCTTCCCACTCCTTTTCATCTCAGGTCCAGTTATCTTCCTGCAATCATATGCTTTGTTATCCCTCAGAAAAACGTTCCCGCAGCCGGTTTGCCACCTTCTCCAGGATACATGCCGGCACAAACGGGGAAACATCCCCGCCGAACCGCGCAATTTGGCGCACCATGCTGGAAGAAAGGTACATATTCTGGCTGCTCGGCGTCAAAAACACCGTTTCTGCATCCGGCATCAATTTCCTGTTTGCCAATGCCATCTGGAATTCGTAATCAAAATCCGAAACGGCGCGCAGCCCTTTTACAATCGCGACCGCTTTGCGCTCCTGCACATAGTCTATCAGCAAACCGCTGAACTTGTCAACCTCCACGTTGGCCATGTCCCTGCACACTTCATGGATCAGCGCCACCCGCTCATCCACCGAAAAAATCGGGTTTTTATCCGGGTTTGCGCCCACCACAACGATCACATGGTCAAAAAGCCCGGCTGCCCGCCGGATGATTTCTTCATGCCCCATTGTGATTGGGTCAAAGCTGCCGGGGCAGATCGCCGTCCTCTCCATCACTCGTCCTCTTCCCGTCGTTTTTTATAAGTCACGATTTTCGCTTTCCCATATCGGTATTCTTTCGCCAGGGAAAACGTCCCCGTCTGCGTGGGCAGCGGCGCATTTTTTTCCATTTCACAGACGATGATCCCATTTCCATTCATCCGATCCGCCACCTGCGCCAGCACCCGGTCCAGCAGCCCGCTGTCATACGGCGGGTCGAGCAAAGCGATATCAAAACGTTCCTTACAGCCCGAAAGGTAAGCTTCCGCCTCCATCGCCGCAACCCGCGCCTGGCTGGACAATTTGGTCGCCGCCAGGTTTTTGCGGATCACTTCCTGCGCCTCACGGGACCGATCCACAAATACTGCAAATTTTGCCCCGCGGGACAACGCCTCGATCCCGAGCTGTCCGCTGCCGGCGAATAAATCCAGCACCATCGCCTGCTCCAGGTCAAAATGCAGGATACTGAAGATCGCTTCCTTCGCCATATCGGAGGTCGGCCGGGTCTGTAACCCCTCCGGCGCCAGCAGACGGGCGCCGCGCGCGCTTCCTGTAATGACTCTCATACTGTTCTCCTTATTGACGCCGCGCCCTCACAGGCCGGCTTTGACCTTCCCATGCCGCGGCCGGTACATCCCTCGGAAAAGCGGGAACCCGCGCAGCTTATTGTCTTATTATGCGTGTTTTTATCCGCTTTGTCAATCTTCCCGGTGCAAAAATTCATAAACCGCCTGCGCCCGTGTTGCCCCCAGCCCCTTCACCTGCATCAGTTCCTCCAAAGAAGCCGCCCGGAGCGCTTTGGCTGTTTTAAAATGCCGGTAAATTTCCGCTGCGCGTTTTTCCCCGATCCCCGGGCATTGGGCCAACAGCAGCGCGAACGCCCCCTTTTGATGTTTGGAACGGGAATACTGGATGGAAAACCGGTGTACCTCTTCCTGGATGGACGCCACCAGCGTAAACGCGCTGCGGTGGGAAGAAATCGCGATCTCGCCGCCGGTTTTAGCAATTGCGCGGGTACGGTGCCGGTCGTCCTTTACCATACCAAATACCGGCGTATGCACGCCCATCCCTTCCAGCAGCGGGGCAACGGCTGAAACATGCCCTTTGCCGCCGTCGAGCAGGATCAGATCCGGCATCCGGTCGAACGCCTCGTCGGTTTGTTCCGGGTCAAAATACCGCGCAAACCGGCGGCTGAGCACCTCGCACATGCTCGCATAGTCATCGGTACCGCACACCGTCTTGATGGAAAATTTCCGGTAACACCGGCGCAGCGGCCTGCCGTTTTCAAAAACCACCATCCCGGCTACCACCGTATCCGACCCGATATTGGAAATATCATATGCCTCAATATAGGCCGGCGGTTTGGATAATCCCAGCAAACGCGCCAACTCATCCAGCGCGGCGACCTCCCGCCCGGTGCGCTGCACCTTCTGGGACAGCTTTTCCGCTGCATTTTTCTGCGCCATCTCCACCAGCCGCAGCTGTTCGCCGCGTTTGGGCAGCCGGATTTCCACCTTATGCCCGGATTGTTCGCCAAGCAGCTGGCATACGATCTCCAAATCCTCGATTTCGCCGTCCAGCTGTATCTTTTTCGGGATATCCTCCCGCCCGGTATAATATTGCAGCAAAAACGCCAGCCGGGCTTCGTCCAGGCTGTCCACCGCCCCGAGCAGGAAATCCTGCTTGTCCACCAGCCGTTCCTCCCGGAACTTGAGCACCGATGCGCAGGTATCATGCTCCCCGCGCGCCAATGCGATCACATCCTGGTTGGGCACGCTGGTGAAGACCACCTTCTGCGATTCGGAGATCCGGCTGATTGCGCGGATCCGGTCGCGCAGCTGGGCCGCCTTTTCAAACTGCATATTTTCCGCATACGCTTCCATCTGCCGGGTCATCTGCTCGATGCTTCTCGAGCTGCCGCCCTTGATATAATCGACCGCCTGGCGCAAAATCTCATCGTATTCGTTTTCGGATATCTTCCCGGTGCATACCCCCATGCACCGTTTGATATGGAAATTCAGGCAGGGCCGCGCTTTCCCGAATTCCTGCGGGAATTTGCGGTTACAGGTCGGCAGCTGGAACACCCGGTTGGCTTCGTCCACCGTTTCATTGACCACAAACGAGGAAATATACGGCCCGATATATTCCGCGCCGTCATCCTCCCGCTGGAACACCTGCCGGATGCGTCCAAACTGCTTCGGTGCAATTTTAATATAGGAATAACCCTTGTCGTCCTTGAGCAGGATGTTGTATTTGGGCATATGCAGCTTGATCATGCTGCATTCCAGTACCAGCGCTTCAAACTCGCTGTCGGTGACGATATAATCGAAGTCAAACACATTTGAAACCATCTGGTAAACTTTGGGCAGATGCTTTTCCACCGAGCGGAAATAGCTGCTCACCCCGTTTTTCAGCGCTTTGGCCTTGCCGATATAAATAATTTCCCCAGACCGGTTCTTCATAATGTATACGCCCGGCAAAAGCGGCAGTTTATGCGCTTTCTGCGCCAAAAAAGGCAATCTTGCATTTTCCATAACAGCCGCCTCCCTGCCATAAAAATCATCATTCCCCGCCTGCGCCCCAAAAAATCCCCGCTCATAAAAAATGCACCGTTATCTTTCAAACGGTGCGTTTTTTAAATGTAAAAAAGCTTATTCAGCAAACCCGGACTCCACCAGTTTTACCAGGCCCTCTACAGCAGCCTGCTCATCCGAGCCATCTGCAATGATCCGGATGGTGGTACCGCCAACGATCCCCAGGGAAAGCACCCCTAAAAGGCTCTTTGCATTGACGCGGCGTTCCTCTTTTTCCACCCAGATAGAAGATTTAAATTCATTGGCTTTCTGAATAAAGAAAGTTGCAGGACGAGCGTGCAGGCCGACCTGATTCTGAACAGAAACTTCTTTCACAAACATACTCCATACTCTCCTATTAAATCAATATATGTGTGGGGGGCATCTTAATATGTTACCATTATAAGCGGATATTTTGAGAACGTCAACGCTTTTTCCGGCTGTTTTTGGAAAACCAACTGTATTTTTACTTGTTTTCCATATCTTTCGATCATAGGCTGACATCCGTTTGTATAAAATTGACATAAAGTTTTCCACAATTACAGCAACATAACCTGAATCATCCGGCCAAATCCAGCCAATCTTCCCCTTTATCCGACATACTGCAAAACCACCGGGGACACCAGGCTGTAAACCACTGGCACCAGCAGCGCCGGCAGCAGGTTGGCCGTACGGATATCGGTGAATTCCAGGAAATTGATCCCGATGCACAGCACGATCGCATACCCGACCATGCAGATGCCGTTGAGCATATCGCCGGAAATCAGCGGGGACAAAAATCCGGCGAACAGGGTGATCGCCCCCTGGTAAATAAAGACAGGTACCGCGGCGAAAATTACCCCGAACCCCAGCGTGGAGCCCAAAATCACCGAACACACAAAGTCCAGCGCGCTTTTGATGAACAGTACGCTGCTGTCCCCGGTCAGGCCGTCGTTGAGCGCGCCGATGATCGCCATTGCGCCGATACAGTAGATGAGCGAGGCGTTGATGAACCCCTTGGCGAACCCCTCCTTGCCGAAACGCGCTTCGATCCGCTTGCCGGCGCGGTTGAGTTTCCCGTCCACATCCATCAGTTCGCCCAAAACGCCGCCGATCACCAGGCTTGCGATCAGCAGCAGCGACCCGTTGCTGCTCAACGCCCCGTCTTCCCCTATGGTAATCATCGATGTGATTGTCCCATTGATGCCGATGATAAATACAGAAAGCCCCAGCATCTTCATCGAGGTCTTTTCCAGCTTTTCTGAAATGCCACGCCGCAGCAGCAGCCCGATCAAACCGCCCAGCGCCACCGCTGCCGCATTTACAATTGTTCCCATACCAGCGCCCTCCTATTCCAAATCCCGTTATTCCTCCTGCGCCCCGTTTGGGTCCTGCCAGCCAAGCGTACGCAGATACCATTTGTCCTTTTCGCTCAATACCGCCTTTTCCAGCAGTTCCGGACGTTTTTCAAACGTATTTTTCAGCGACATCTCCCGCCGCCACCGGCTGATGGCCGCATGGTTGCCGTTGGTGATGATCTGAGGCACCTCCACCCCATGCCAGACCGCCGGTTTTGTATACTGCGGGTATTCGAGCAGGCCGTCCCAATGGCTTTCCTCGGTAAAACAGCTTTCATCCGCCAAAACGCCGGGGCAGAGACGCCCCACGCAGTCGGCCAGCACCAATGCGCCCAGTTCCCCGCCGGTCAGCACATAATCTCCGATCGAAATTTCTTCATCCACGATCTCATCGAGCACCCGCTGGTCCACGCCTTCATAATGCCCGCACATAATGTATAAATGCTCCATCTGTGCCAATTCCCGGGCGCGTTTCTGGGTCAGCGTCCTGCCCTGCGGGGACATATAAATGACATGCGGCCGCCCGCCGCGATAGACACATACCACCTCCCAGGAGCGGTACATCGGGACGGCCTGCATCAGCATCCCTTTGCCCGGCCCGTACGGCGTATCATCCACATTGCGGTGCTTATCCACCGTATAATCCCGGATCTGCCAGCACCGGATATCCAACAGCCCGGCTTTGCGCGCCCGGCCGATGATGCTTGTCCCCAGCACCGTTTCGCACATCTCCGGGAACAGGGTCGCGATATCGATTTTAATCATCAAACAACCCCTCCAACGGCCGGATCTTAATGATTTCCGCATCCAGATCCCGTTCGATTACCACATCGGGGATGACCGGCACATACCATTCCTTCCCCTGTTCATTGCGCAGGCAATAAACGCCGTTCGCACCGGTTTCGATCACGTCGAAAACCTTCCCGTATTCCGTCCCGTCGTCAATGTCCACCACCCGGCAGCCGATCAGATCCTGCACAAACACTTCCCCATCCTCCACCTCCGCGTCATGCCGGTCGAGATAGACCACCTTCCCGCGGAGCGCGACCGCCTGTTCGGGCGTTTCCACCCCTTCGATTTTCAGAATCACCATATTTTTATGCGCACGCGCCCGCTCGATTTCCAGCGCTGTTTTTCCTTTGTCCAGATACAGCGTGGCCAACTCCACCAAAGATTCCGGCCCGTCGCACCATGGCTGCAACCGCACCTCCCCCCGCGCGCCGTGCGTTGTAACGATCTCCCCCCATTCCACAAACTGTTTCTTCATCCTCCGGTTCAC
>CALXGW010000119.1 GCA_944387965.1 uncultured Anaerotruncus sp.
CGGCGGGCGCGGCATGGGCGGCCCGGAGAACTTTAAGCTCCTGGAGGAGCTGGCAGATGTGATGGGCGGCACCGTTTCTGCTTCCCGTGCGGCAGTAGACGCCGGCTGGGTGGAGAAAGACCGTCAGGTCGGGCAGACTGGCAAGACGGTGCGCCCGCATGTATATATCGCGTGCGGCATCTCCGGTGCGATCCAGCATCTGGCTGGTATGGAAGATTCCGAGATCATTATTGCGATCAATAAGGATCCCGGCGCCCCGATCTTCGAAGTGGCCGACTACGGCGTTGTGGGCGACCTGTTTAAAATCCTGCCGCTCTTTACTGAGGGCGTCAAGAAAGCAATTGCAGAAAAAGCGTAATCCTTCTAAGTTTTTTGGCCGCCGGGCTTTTTGTCCGGCGGCCTTTGGTGTATCCGGCGGTTTTGCGTGGCGTCCGAATGAGGCAAAATGTAGGCGATTTGCTGAAAACAGAAAGTTTTTTTTATTCAATTGGGAGAAGATATGATTTTACTATTGACGGAACGGCTGATTATGGGTATGATATAGTCAAACGATTAAATAATTACTTAATCGTTATAACATGAAATTGAACGAGGGGGATATCCCGATGAAAAAGACCTACCGGATCGAAGTGGACTGTGCAAACTGCGCCAATAAGATGGAAGAAGCTGCCCGGAAGACGGCAGGGGTCAAAAACGCGGTGGTGAATTTTATGACCCTCAAGATGATTGTGGAATTTGAGGATGGGGCGGATATCCAGGCCGTCATGCAGCAGGTGCGCAAGAGCTGCAAAAAGGTGGAAAGCGACTGCGAAGTATATCTTTGATTTTTGGCATGTGGCCTGGTGCCGGAATGGCGCCGGGCGCTTTTGTAGGATAAAAATAAACGAATGATAAATCGTTGAATTGTATGCTGCCGCAGCGTCCGGACGAATCGGGGTATGATACGGCTCCAAACCGGATGGCGGCATTGGATTGCGGGAGGGAAAACTGCCATGCGCAAAAAACAGAAGAGCATGCTGGCGCGGATTTTGGCGGCGGCCGCCCTGCTGGTGCTGCTGCATTTTACACCGGCGGACGGGTGGATCCGGTTCGTATTATACATGGTTCCATATTTGACGGTTGGGTATGACATCCTGCTGAAAGCGGCAAAAGGGGTCAAAAACCGGCAGATGTTTGATGAGAGCTTCCTGATGGCAGTTGCGACCATTGGCGCGATCGCATTGGCAGTTTATAGCGGTAGCGGGGATTACACCGAAGCGATCGCGGTCATGCTGTTTTATCAGGTGGGGGAATGGTTCCAGAGTTATGCGGTGGGCAAAAGCCGCCGCAATATCAGCGAGCTGATGGATATCCGGCCGGATTATGCGAATATCGAGCGGGATGGGCAGTTGGTACAGGTGGATCCGGATGAAGTGGAAACCGGCAGCGTCATTGTGGTGCAGCCGGGCGAAAAGGTGCCGATCGACGGGGTGGTGCTGGAAGGGGATTCCACCCTGAACACCAGCGCGCTGACCGGCGAAAGCCTGCCGCGGGATGTGGGGGCCGGCGATGAGGTGGTGAGCGGCTGCATCAATATGAGCGGGCTGCTCAAAATTCGGACGACAAAGGATTTTGGGGAGTCCACCGTTTCCAAAATCCTTGACCTGGTGGAAAATGCCAGTTCCCGCAAGTCAAAATCGGAGGATTTCATTTCCAAATTTGCGCGGGTCTACACCCCGGCAGTCTGTTATGCAGCGCTGGCGCTGGCTTTGTTGCCGCCGCTGGCCCGGATGCTGGTTTTAGGGCAGCCGGCTGGGTGGGGGACATGGATCTACCGCGCGCTGACCTTCCTGGTCATCAGCTGCCCGTGTGCGCTGGTCATCAGCATCCCGCTGAGCTTTTTTGCGGGTATCGGCGGCGCGAGCAAAGCAGGGGTACTGGTGAAGGGGTCCAATTACCTGGAAACGCTTTCCAAGGTCAGGACGGTCGTATTTGACAAGACCGGGACGCTGACGCAAGGTGTCTTTGAAGTCAACGGCATCCATCACAACCGGTTGGAGGGTGAAAAACTGCTGGAATATGCTGCTTTGGCTGAAAGCGCGTCTTCCCATCCGATCAGCAGGAGCATCCAGCGTGCATACGGCAAACCGATCGACCGGACACGGGTGGCGGATATCAGGGAGATCAGCGGCAATGGCGTGGCCGCCCGGGTGGACGGTATACCGGTAGCGGTGGGGAATGGGAAATGGATGGATTCGCTGGGGATCGGGTACATCCCCTGCCATCATGCCGGCACCATCATCCACATGGCGGTCGACGGGAAATATGCGGGGCATATTGTGATCTCCGACAGGATAAAGCCGCATTCCCGTGCGGCGGTCCAGGCGCTGAAGGCGGCGGGGGTCGGCAGGACGGTAATGCTCACCGGGGATGAAAGCAGAGCTGCCGGGCAGGTGGCGGCAGAGTTGGGCATTGACGAGGTATACAGCGGGCTGCTGCCTGCAGGCAAGGTCGAAAAGGTGGAAGAACTGCTGCAGGCAGGGAGAGGAACCGGAAAATTGGCCTTTGTTGGGGACGGGATCAACGATGCGCCGGTGCTTGGCCGGGCGGATATCGGTATTGCGATGGGGGCCATGGGGTCGGATGCGGCAATCGAGGCTGCGGATGTGGTACTGATGGACGACGACCCGATGAAGATTGCAAAAGCGATCAAAATTTCCCGCAAATGCCTGGGGATCGTATATCAAAACATTGTGTTTGCCATTGGGGTCAAGCTGATCTGTCTGGCGCTGGGGGCGCTGGGGATTGCAAACATGTGGCTGGCGATCTTTGCGGATGTGGGTGTGATGATCTTGGCGGTACTCAACGCCATCCGGGCGCTGTTTGTCAGGGAGCTTTAAACGTCCGGCGGGATATGCCAGGCACACGGCCCGGGAAATGAAAATCATATATGAAAAAGCGGGGATTGCCAAAATACGGCAATCCCCGCTTTTCGATATTTCGGAAAGTGCAGGCCGGGTCAGATCTCCTGGATCACCGGGAGGATCATCGGGCTGCGTTTGGTACGGCTGTAGAAATAAGAGGAAAGGGCGTCGCGCACCTGGTTTTTGATATTGCCCCATTCCCGCATATTTTTGCGCCGGCAATCCTCCAGGGTACTGCGTGCGATATCCCGCGCCTGTGAGAGCATATCCTCCGCTTCGCGGACATAGACGAATCCGCGTGAAATGATATCCGGACCGGCCAGGATCTCGCCGGTGGCCTGTTCAATCGAGGTCACGACAATGATCAGACCGTCCTGGCCGAGATGCCGGCGGTCGCGCAGTACGATGCTGCCCACATCCCCGACGCCGAGGCCGTCCACCAGCACCCTGCCTGCGGGGACCATTTCCTCACATTTTGCGGTTACCCCGTCGAGTTCAATGACCTTGCCGTTATCGCCGATGATGACATGGGAATCGTCCATCCCCATTGCCAGCGCGAGGTTGGCATGCTTTTTCAACTGCTTGAATTCCCCATGCACTGGCAGGAAATACTGCGGGCGTGTCAGGGCAAGCATGATTTTGAGTTCCTCCTGGCAGGCGTGGCCGGAAACATGCACCTCGTACATCTTTTCCCAGATCACTTCCGCGCCCAGGCGCATCAGGTCGTTGACCACCTTGCCGACTGTCTTTTCATTGCCAGGGATCGGGCGCGCGCTGATGATGATGAAATCGTTCGGCGTTACGCTGACCTTGCGGTGGTCGCAATTGGCCATCCGGGAGAGGGCGCTCATCGGTTCGCCTTGGCTGCCGGTGGTCAGGATGACGATCTGTTCGGCTGGATAGCGGTTGATCTCGTCGATATTGATCATGACGTTCGGCGGCGGCTGCAGGTAGCCCAGTTCAATGGCGGTTGCCACCACGTTTTCCATGCTGCGGCCGGACACCGCCACCTTGCGTTTGAATTTAGCCGCTGCTTCACAGATCAGCTGGATGCGGTGGACGTTCGAAGAGAAGGTCGCGACGATCACCCGGCGTCTGCGCGCCTGCTCGAACAGTTTGGAAAAGCTTTCCCGTACCTTCTGCTCGGTCGGCGTGAAGCCGGGGACTTCGGCGTTGGTGGAGTCGGAAAGCAGTGCCAGCACCCCATGGCTGCCGAGTTCGCCGAACCGCGCCAGGTCGATGATACCGCCCATGATCGGGGTATAGTCGATCTTAAAGTCGCCGGTATGGATGATGACACCGGCGGGGGAATGGATGGCCAGGGCGACTGCATCCGGGATCGAATGGTTGACGCGGATAAATTCGATCTCAAAGCATCCGAGTTTGATGGTTTCCTGCGGCGCGATCTGCACCAGTTTGGTTTTGCCGTACAGGCCGTGCTCCTTAAGTTTGTTTTCGATCAGCCCGATGGTCAATTTGGTCGCATAGACCGGGACGTCTACCTCTTTCAGAAAGTACGGCAGCGCGCCGATATGGTCCTCATGCCCATGGGTGATCACGATCCCGCGCAGGGATTCCTTCTGCCGGATAGCATAGGTGAAATCCGGCAGGACAAGGTCGACGCCGAGCATATCGTCGTCCGGGAAGGTCATGCCGCAGTCGACAATGAACATATCCCCCTGGCACTCATAGCTGGTCATATTCTTGCCGACTTCCATCATCCCGCCCAACGGGGTGATACGCACCGGCGGGCGGTGCTGCTCTTTGGTGCGCCCTCCTTTTTTCTTGGCGGAAGATTTTTTCCCAGGGGATTTTGCGGCTGCCGTCTGCGCCACCGGCTGCCCCGGCGCCGGCTGGCTTTTTTCCGCGCGCTTGGGGCTGCGTTTCTGGCGTTTTTCCGGCTCGCTTTGCGGCTGCGTTTTTTCTTTCTTCGATGCAGCTTTTTTCCGGGTCGTTTTCTTCTTTTCAACCGCATCCTTTGCGGATCCATTTTTGGCTTTTGGGGCGTCTTGCGTTTCTTCTTTGCGTTTCGGCAATGCGTCCTGGAGCATCCGGGCGGCGGTTTCCCGCATGGTCTGTTTGGATTTTTTCCTGGGGACCGCCCGTTCGACGGCAGCGCGTTTTTCCAGCAGATCCAGATCCATTTCCAGTTCCTGGTCACTCAGCTTGCCGCTCATGGTTTTCTTATCTGTCACAAAATATACCTCCGTATTAGTAAATATGTTCTTTTGATTCAGCATTTTAAAGGCGTTCCGAAAATCAGAACGCGAAAAATCAAAACCCATCCTTTGCAATGCCATTTCCGCTCTGCAATCAAAAGATAGGCTGCGAAATATTCAGCTGCACAAGCCGCCGCAAGATCGGCTTGTGCTATTTTACGGCAGACCTCCCGGCATATTGGGTGAAATATGCGCTGCTCCGATCCCCGGCATCTGCAACCCCGGCCGGGCGCTCCCCGCCTGCATCTCTTTCGGGCGGGACAGCGGATCGAAATGGGAAATCCTGCCAAACCGAACACATCATCATTCCTTATTGTACCTGTTCTATGGATGATTGTCAAGCGAATGCAGCCGCGTCTGCACGTCGGCGCAGAGTTCGCCGGCGGTTTCCCAGTTGGATGCTTCGGCAAAAATCCGGATTTTGTCCCCTAATTTCGAGGGGCGAAGCAGCACCAGCCCTTTATCTTCCCGCAGCAAGATCCCTTCGTCCTGTATTTCGCCGTGCAGCTTTTCCAGCAGTTTGCCCGGCGGCTGCGCTGCCGCGACACTGCCTTCACAGGACTCAAAAGCGGGCAGCTGGGCGTTGAGCGCTGCCAGGCTCAGTTTTTTGCGCCGCATATAGCCAAGGAGCAGCACCGAAAGCATCAGCCCGTCCCGCGCGCACTGCTGGCTGGCTGCCACACGCCTGCCGGCCTGATCCTCATCCCCGGAGGGGCAATGCAGGTAACGGTAGACGCGGCGTCCATGCTGCCGGGCAAAAAAGTCCAGGCTTTTGGGAAAATCGCTTTCCACTGCGACATCCTGCTGCTTTTCAAACATCATCATACAATAAGCGGCAACGGCGCGCTGGCGCCGGAGGATGATGTCCCCCTGCTGCAAAACGACTGCGCTGCCGTCCGGCGAGATCTCCAGCACCAGGCTGCCGCCGATGGTACAGCCGAGTTTTTGCAGCGCTTCCTCCAGCATCCGGCGGATGGCTGGGTTTTTGCTGCGCACCTGGGCGCGCATCCCCTCCAGGCCCTCCGGCGCCAGGCGCAGAAGTTCCGTAAAATAGATCCGATTGATGCCCGAAAGATCAAAACAATTTCCTACGGCATCCTTGCCGGCATATGGAAAGCGGTCGATACAAAGCGACTGTTCGATCCGGCGCTCGGTTTCCCGGCTGACAGGAAGCCCGGCGCTGCCCATCAGCCGGATATACCCGTCCCCCAGGAAGACGCCGATCGTCAGGGCATTATAACCCATTGCAAAACCAAACAGGGATTCAAAGGCAGTGCCCATATCCAAGACGTTGGCCCCTGCTGAACGGATGCCGGAAATCATTGCGCCGGATAAAACCTGTGCAAAGCGGCTTGCGCTGATGCAGAGCCCGACCGGCCCGCTGCCCGCTGCGGCGCCGATTGCACAGCCCAGGCGGGCTGCCAGTTCCGGGGTAAAATCAATGCCGGGGCGGCCCTGCAGGCCGTTATCATCAAAACGCAGGACAGCGGGTGTACCTGCAGGCAGGCAGCGGGAAACACACATATTTTCAGCGGCCTTTGCCTGTGCGGCGATCCGGACGCCCTTTTGTACGGCGGCGCCATCGCTTATCACCGCATCCGGGCCGATGGCTGCATCCTCCAGCACGGCGGCATGCGAGCCAACGGCTGCGCCGCTGCACAGGATGCCTGAAAGGCAGCAGGAATCCGCTCCCAGCCGGCTATGGGGGAGCAGGACGCCGCCTGACACCATGCTGCCTGCACCAACGGCGCAGCCGTCGTCCAGGACGCTTCCTGCACCAATCACCGCCCCAGGGCCGATGACCACCCCTGCGCCGATATAGGCTGGGCCCTGGCAATGCCAATCCCCGGCAGGCATGCCCTGCGCGGTCAGGTTCCCGCATTGGTCCCGCTGCCCTCGCAGGGCACAATCGACCTTCCCGGAAAGCAGGTCTGCCTGTGCGCGCCGGTAACTGCCCAGGTCGCCGATATCGCACCAATAACCCGGCAGTTGGCAGCAGGCCACCGGCAGGCGCTCCCGAAGCATTTGAGGAAAGAGGCCGGTGGCAAAATCAAAAAATTCCCCGTCGGGAATCATATCCAACCCTTCCGGGGACAGGATATAAATGCCGGTATTGGCCAGCCCACCTGCCGCCCGTGAAAACGATGGCTTTTCCAGGAATCCGGTGACCCAGCCGTTTGGGTCGCTCAGGATCAGGCCATATTCCCGCGGGTCGTCAACCGATACGCCGACCAGGGTGGCCAGCGCACCCATCCGCTGGTGGAATGCCAGGGCTTCTCTGAGCGGGAAATCGCAGAGGGCGTCCCCGCTGGCCACCAGGACCGGCCCATCGGCTTTTTGCAGCGCATGGCGCACACTGCCGGCTGTACCGAGCGGGCGGCTTTCGCGGCAGAAAGAAAGCTGCATGCCTGCAAAATGCCTGTTTGAAAAATGGGATTCGATCACATCGGCCAGATATCCGGTGGCAATGGTACATTCGGTAACCCCATTTTTTGCCAAAAGTTCCAACACATATTCCAAAACCGGCTTCCCGCAAAGCCGCACCATTGGTTTGGGCAGCGTTTCGGTCAACGGGCGCAGCCGTTCCCCGCGCCCGCCCGCCATAACCACCGCTTTCATTCTGCAAAAAACCTCCTGTCCGTGCATTCCAGCCGGCATTTGGCCGGCGATGGTGGTATTATGGGCATAAACCCGGCTGCTTACACATACCAGCCTGGCTTTCCTGCTAAAAAAGCAGGATGGCTGCGCCTTTTTGACAGAAAGGGCTTGTAAAAAAGAGGATAAAGGTATACAATAGCAGATATGAGTGGAAAAGGGCTTTTGAACGGCCCCATTTTGGGGAAGCAAAGCGTTTGGACAGGTGGGAGGCATTGGATGCAAAAGCAGGTGGAGATCTTTACCGATGGCGCTTGTTCCGGCAATCCGGGACCTGGCGGATGGGGAGCGATCCTGCGGTATGCCGGGCGGGAAAAGGAACTTTCCGGCGGGGAAGCGGATACGACCAACAACCGGATGGAACTGAGCGGGGTGATCGCCGCCCTCGCGGCGCTCAAGGAGCCTTGTAAGGTGGTACTGACGACCGATTCCAAATATGTGGTGGATGCCATCAGCAAGGGATGGGTCTATGGCTGGCAGAAAAAAGGCTGGATGCGTACGCCGAAGGAGCCTGCGAAAAATGCCGACCTGTGGAAACGGCTGCTTGCGCTTTTGCAGGTGCATGAGGTGGAGTTTTGCTGGGTCAGGGGACATGCCGGCCATCCGGAAAATGAGCGGTGCGACGCGCTGGCGGTAGCAGCGATCGAAAAGGTACGGTCCGGGGAGTTGTTCAAATAAAATTTACAATTGCCCCTTGAAAAATAGACAAAATAGGTATACTATTAAAGCGTAGAGTTTGACAGGCGGCGCATACATGCGCAGGACAGCGTTGGATATGCGTTTGCCGGCTGTTTGATAGAATGGTGGGGTAAGCAGATGAAAAGGTTTGTTTATGCGGACAATGCCGCGACGACACAAATTTCCGACGAGGTGCTGGATGCGATGATGCCCTGGCTCAAGGAAGGGTACGGCAACCCGTCGAGCATTTACGCGCTGGGCCGGGGGGCTGGCCATGCGATCGAGGATGCGCGCAAAAAGGTTGCGGACGCGCTCTCGGCCAGGCCGGAGGAAATCTATTTTACCGGCTGCGGTTCCGAATCGGATAACTGGGCGGTAAAAGGTACAGCGCACAAATTGGCGGCCAAAGGCAAAAAACATATCATTACGACGGCTTTTGAGCATCATGCGATCCTGCATACCTGCATGTCGCTCGAAAAAGAAGGGTTTGAAGTCACCTATCTGCCGGTTGGGCCGATGGGGGTAATCGACGCGCAGCAGGTGGCGGATGCGATCCGGCCGGACACGGCGATCGTTACGATCATGTACGCCAACAACGAGATCGGTACCATCCAGCCGATTGCGGAGATCGGGAAGATTTGCCGCGAAAAAGGGGTTTGGTTCCACACCGACGCAGTACAGGCGGTGGGCAATGTGCCGATCAATGTGGTGGAACAAAATATCGACATGCTTTCCCTTTCCGGGCATAAGCTGCATGCGCCCAAAGGGATTGGGGTGTTATACATCCGCAAGGGGATCGTGCTGCCAAACCTGATCGACGGCGGCGGGCAGGAGCGCGGGCGCCGGGCCGGCACAGAAAATGTGGCGTCGATTGTGGGGCTTGGGCGTGCAATGGAGATTGCCTGTGCGGATATCCCGGGGAAGATCGCCCGGCTTACCCCGATGCGCGACCGGATCATCGAGGCGCTCCTGAAAGTGCCGATGGCGCGGCTCAATGGGGATCCGAAGCGCCGTCTGGCTGGCAATATCAATGTTTCTTTCCCCGGCGTGGAAGGGGAATCGCTGCTGTTGTCGCTTGATTTGGAAGGGATTTGCGCCTCGTCCGGTTCGGCGTGCACCTCCGGTTCGCTCGACCCGAGCCATGTGCTGCTGGCAATTGGACTTTCGCATGAAGTGGCGCACGGGTCGCTGCGGCTCTCGCTGGGGGATATGACCAGCGAAGAGGATGTGGAACACATCATTGAAAGCGTCCCGCCGATCATTGAGCGGCTGCGGGCGATGTCCCCGATGTGGGAACATATGATGAAGGGCGAAATCGTCCTGTAAACAGGAGTTTTTGAAATTTTTTGAAAGGATTGCGATCTTTTATGTTATATTCGGACAAGGTACTCGAACATTTCGCCAATCCGCACAATGTCGGCGAGATCGCTGATGCGGATGGTGTTGGCGAAGTAGGCAATGCAAAATGCGGGGACATTATGAAAATGTACCTCAAAATCCAGAATGGTGTAATCACCGATGCAAAATTCAAGACCTTCGGCTGCGGCGCGGCGATCGCGACCAGTTCGATGGCGACCGATATGATCAAGGGCGCAACGATTGAAGATGCGCTCAAGCTTTCCAACCAGGCAGTTGTGGAGGCGCTGGACGGGCTGCCGGCTTCCAAAATCCATTGCTCGGTCCTGGCGGAGCAGGCGGTGAAATCTGCACTGTCGGATTATTACCGCCGCCAGGGGGTCGACCCGACGCCGATCGTTGGGAATGTGGAGGAATGCGAAGCCTGCCACGGCTTATAAGGGCGAGAATATCCGGTACAAAATTGGGGAAGGGATCTGCTGCGCCCCAATCAGAATAAAATGCAAAAAAATGCACCCCATTCAGCGGTCAGCTGTCTGGGGTGCATTTTTATTATGCCATCGGGATTATGTATATTCAGGCTTTTACCCGGATTTTTTCCAGCGGCAGGAATTTGACCAGCAGGACCAGGGCAATGGTGGTTGTGACCATCTCCCCGACCATGACGGTGCCGTTGACCCCCAGGGAATAGATCCAGACCGGCGTGCCTTCCGGCGCATAAACGCCCCAGATGACGATCCCAGAGATAAAGCTGCAGAAAAACCGCCCGAAAATAGAGATCAGGCTGCCGGCAGCTGCCCCGACCAGTTTATGTTTCCCAAAACGGCGGGCAACCAATCCGCACAGGCCCAATGCGCCGAATGCAAGCACATAGTCCAGCAGGATGACCAGGATGAAATTCCCGACTGTCTGCACCGGCGGGGGATAAAAGCCTTCCACCATCTGCACGAGCGAATAGGTGAACGAAGTGGCAAACGCCCATTTACAGTCATACAGCAGGGAAATCAGCATAATCGGGGCCATGCTCGCCGGGGTGATCGAGCCGCCGTTCGGCAGATGGAACAGCTTGATCATCGAGAGCACAAATGCCAGCGCGATCATCAGCGCGCAATGGGTGAGTTTTGTTGTTTTTTCGGTCATGTCTTACACGCCTTTCCTCATTTTTTCAACAAAAAACGCCGCGGACAAGCGCGGCGTAAAAGAAAGGCAACGATTTCCCTACGCTGGCATTACTCAGATCAGGTTTCAGGGTCTTGGGCAAGAATATGCCCAATCTCAGCCGGATTCCTCCAGCTCCCCTTTGCGGCGATATTTTGTTCGCAATCATTATATATGCTTTTATTGGATTTGTAAAGAGAAAATTACAGGCCCGGCGCCGGTCATTTACCGGCTGACAGGTCGGAAAGGCGGATATTGCGGGTGTGGGCGATGGGTTCCCAGGAGGTACATTTTTTAAAGGTACACAACAGGTTGATCGGCACCCAACTGGCAATAAACATCCAATAGGTCAATAGCGCTTTCCAAAGGCTATGCACCGGTTTCTTTTCACATGCCAGCACCAGCAGGCACATAATCATACTGATCAGCCACGAGCTGTTCAGCGAGAGAAACAGGCGGTAATAAATTTCTGTCTGCGGAAAAAGCTGGTAATGGACATAACAGACATTGAGCAGGGCGCCGCAGACGATCGAAAGCAGCCAGATCATCTGCATTGCCGGGGCCAGGAAGAAAAGAAGCTGGTCGACACAGATGGGATCGTGCTGTTTGACGGCACGCTGGAACAAGGCGGGGGCATAATGGGTGAGGCCCTGCAGCAAACCGGTCGACCAGCGTTTGCGCTGCCGCCAGGACTGGGCAAAAGTCAGCGGCTGTTCATCATAGGTGATGGCTTCAGGCACCCACCAGGTTTTTTCCCCACGCAGGATCGACTGGGTAGTGAATTCGATATCTTCGGTCATGGTATAGGTATGCCAGCCTCCGCTTTTCAGCAGCAATTCCCGGCTGACCATAAAGCCGCTGCCGTTAATCATAGCAGAAAGTCCGCAGGCATGGCGCGCATGGTTATAAAACCGGTTGACCATCCAGTAATAAAAGGAATACCAGCCGGAAACGGCGGTATCGTGCGGGTTTTTACTGTCACGATAACCCTGGGCCAGGTGGGCGCCGGCACAAAGCGCGCGGTTCATATGCTCCAGGAATTGCGGGGTGACCAGGTTGTCCGCATCAAAGACACAAAACGCATCGTGGCGGCCATCTTTTAACAGGTGCTCGAACACCTGGGTGAGGGCATCCCCTTTGGAACGGACCGGCGAAGTGCAATGGAAGATCGTCGCGCCGGCTTCCCGGGCCACCTGTTCGGTTTGGTCGGTGCAGTTGTTCGGGACAACGATCACATCAAATAATTCCTGCGGGTAATCCTGCGCCAACAGGCTTTCCACCAAGCTGCCAATGACAGCCTGCTCATTGCGTGCAGCGATAACGGCAGCAAACCGGTGTTTGGGGCCGGACGTGGGATAGGCAGGTTTGCGGCGCAGGGCAAAAAGCGAAAGGATACCGTAATACAGGACGTAACTGGTGAAGAAAAAGCTCGAAATCCAGGCAAATGCAGAAAGCAGTACTAAAAAACGCATATCGTTTCATCTCCTTTGCAGGTGTTTCTGGATGGTTCCATTATAATATAGCAAACGACAAGAAGATCATTTTTCTTTCAAGTTTTTATAAAAATTCTTTAAAATTTCACATTTTCCCCAAAGGGGGAGGGGGTATGGAGGAAGGAAAAAAGCATGACGCCAAGGGGAAAAGGAAGGAAGCGGAAAAAGGCAGGAGAGGAATGGCAACGGATGCGGATGATGATGGAGGGAAAAAGAGTATTGATCTGGTAATTCGTTATTTTTTATAGTTTTTGTTTTTTACAATCGCATTTTTATGTGTATTTTATATGATATTTATTACAATTTGGTAACAAAATCCTCTTGAAAATCGCTTGACCCTCGGATATACTGAGTCTCGTTCCAAGCGAGCCGTGATCTGGCCGCTGCGGAAAATGAATTTCTCAGGAGGACCCTAAAAAATGAAAAAAGCGATTGCAATGTTACTGGCTGTTTCTGCGAGCATGTCCATGGGCGTCAGCGTCTTCGCCGACAGCCTGCAGAACGACGAACAGGATCTGGTTGTCATCAGTTCTTCCGACGCCGAAGATACTTCTTCCAGCTCTTCTCAGGATGAGATGGTGGAAAACAATTCTTCTTCCGATGCCGAAGACAACTCTTCTTCCGAAGGCAGCAGCAGTGAGGAAAGCACTCCCGCTTCCGATCCGAGCGCACTGGTCTTTAAAGCCGATGCAAACGGTGCGGTGCTGGGGGATACCCTGCTGGAACCCGGCAAGGAATATAAATTCCCGGTATACCTGATGATCGACGAAAAAGAAGTTGCCCTGAACAGCGCACATCTGGAAGACTACAAATTCACCTATTCGAAGATTTCTTCGACCGGTGTGCAGAACTTCAAGATTGAAGAGGAAAAAGGCGTATATTACCTGGTCGTTGAGATCAAGGAAACCACTCCGGTCAAAGCTGTCGACGTCAAGTACAATGTGAAACTTGTGCGCAAATCCAACAACCTGTCTGTTTTTGCACAGGAAGTGAAATTCTCCTATGGTTATGAAGAATCCAGCGGGGATTACATCTCGGGCCTGGACAAAGGGGATGTGATCGAGATCGACAATGCCCGTCCGGTCATCACTGCCGACCAGTTTGAGAAGATCGCTGAGATCAACGATTACCGCAATGTGACCCTGTCGGGCAACGGCTGGCGTTTCACTGTCAATGTGACCGATGAGAGCAGCAAGAACATGGTGTTCTCGAACAGCGGGATCAAAGAGATCATGGCGAAATTCCCTGAGCAGGACTTCAAGTTCTTCAAATTTGCGGGTAAGCCGACCTTCACAGCGACCGGCCGTGTAGAGCTGGATGTAGAGGACATCATGGATGAATTCGACAATATGTACGTATACCGTTACACCGGTGGCAAGCTGTACCGGATCAGCGCTTCCCTGGATGAGGAAGAGAACATGCTGAGCTTCCGCACCAATACGCTGGACACCTTCCTGGTGACCAACAAGCAGATCAAGGATGGCACGGTTGTGACCGAGAACACTGGTTCGAGCGATGCGGAAACCAACTCTCCTTCCGAGGACACTGACAAGAACAACCCGACCACTGGTGCGTCCGACATGATCCATGCTGCCGTCATGGCTGCGATCGGCATGCTCGGTGCTGCTGGCGCGGTTACCGCCAAGAAACTTGGCAAATAACCTTTGCTTTGCCTTTTAAAC
>CALXGW010000120.1 GCA_944387965.1 uncultured Anaerotruncus sp.
CGCTTTTCCCGCATATGACGGTGGAAGAAAATATCGGCTGCGCGCTGCTGCGGGAGGGCGACCGGAGGCTGCGGGACAAAAAAACTGCCGCGCAGATTGCGCGGTTCCATCTGGAAGGGCTGGAAAAACGGTATCCCGGCCAGCTTTCCGGCGGGCAGCAGCAGCGGGTCGGGCTGGCGCGGCTGCTGGCGTACGAGCCGGAAGCGCTGCTGCTGGACGAACCGTTTTCCGCGCTGGACGCCCATCTCAAGGAGCGTTTGCAGCTGGATTTGCTGGGGCTTTTGCAGGGGTATGCAGGCGACGCGCTGTTGGTCACCCACAGCCGGGATGAAGCTTACCGTCTGAGCAGGCGGCTGCTCGTCATGGAAGAAGGGCGCGCGCTGATCGAAGGGGATACCAAAGCCCTGTTCGATTCCCCGCAGGTGGTGGCCGCCGCCCGGCTGACCGGCTGCAAAAATATCGCCGGGGCGCGCCAGGCCGGGGAGGACCTGGTGGAAGTGCCCGGCTGGGGGCTGCGGCTGCGGGTGCAGGGGCCAATCCCGCCGGGGATGAGCCATATCGGCATACGGGCGCATCATTTTTATCCATCCGGCCCGGCTGAAGAAAACGCATTCCCCATCCGGGTGATCGAACAGGTGGAAAGCCCGTTTGAGTGGTATGTGCTGTTTGTCCGGACGGATGGGGACAGCCGGGAGCCGCTCTGGTGGAAATTCAGCAAGGAAGGGTATCAAGGCGGCATGCCGGGATACCTGCGGGTGCGGCCGGAAAATATCCTGCTGCTGCGGGAATAAAAATCCGCGGGAAACCCCGCGGACAGGCATGCAGATTGGAGAAATCCCGAAAAAATCATATTTTCCCAGCAAAAAGACTTGATTTTCTGAAAAAAAGGTGCTATTATAAATCGTACTGTCCAGAAAAATAAGGAGGTGTGACCTATGCCGAACATTAAATCTGCAAAAAAGAGAGTGCTTGTCGCTGAAAAAAAGGCGCTTCAGAATAAAGCTGTCAGAAGCAATCTGAAAACCACCCTGAAAAAAGCGGATGCCGCCGTTGCGTCCGGGGCTGCCGACAGTTCTGCCGCGATCAAACTGGCGATTAAAAAAGTGGACCAGGCTGCTGCGAAAAACCTGCTGCATAAAAACACAGCTGCCCATAAGAAATCCGCTTTGATGAAAAAGCTCGCCGCTGCCTCCAAATAAGCAGTCGGCTGGGCAACACCCTTGATTGTAACACTGCCATCCGCTTTCTGGTGGCGGTGTTATTTGTTTTTTCTGAAAAAATGGGCGGGGTACGCTTTTGACGTATCCCGCCCATTTCCGGTTTTAAAGGTGATTCAGCCGCCGGTAGTAGGACTGGCTGGTATAGAGGGCTGCGGCCGGGTTGTGGCCGGTCACCCGGTCCTTGGTGACCAGGGTGGTGGTGAGCGCCTGGGCATATTTATAGAACAGGCTGTCATGCCCCACGCACAGCCCCATCACAATATTCAGCTCGGTCTTTTCCCGGTTGAGCATCTCGGCCTGCAATATCGGGTTACAGGCATTTTTCCCGATCTTGCAGCATTCCTCATCGATGCCGATCTCCACCTTCGGCACCGCCCCGGCTTTGCATGCGATCCCATATACCTCAAACCCGTTGTTGCGCAAAATTTCCGCCAGCATACGGGTTTCGCGGATTAGCCCTGTACAGGTGGCGATGCCCAGTTTATGGTAGCCCATCCTGCGCGCAAATTCCACGATCTCCTGCACCCGGCACCATTTCAGATACCCTTCATACTCCACCTGGGCGGCTGCCTGCATGACCTGGCGGTTGTTATCTTCATCATAACGCGCCTTTGCCGCTTCCAACACCGCGCTGTCCATATTCGCTGTTTCGCAGAAGGGCGGATAGGCGCTGTCTTGCCGGTCACAGTGGATGACGGCGCAGTCTGCACAGGAACGCCTGATTTCTTCCATGATGGTTTCCTCCTTTATATTTTCCCGGCTGATTCCCGGATACCGATATCAGAAAGCAAGTGGCGGGCCAACCAAAAAACGGCCGTACAACGCCTGGATATTACATATTGCTGAAAAAAATGTAAACTGCATGACATCTGTAACGCCTCGTGCGATCCCCGGCTTTTGCAAAATACATCGTCCCGGCCTGTCTATAAATGATTATATCATGCGTGGCTCTGGGCTGCAAGGCTCTGGGCCGGATGCTCACAAAAATGCCCCCGCAGGATTGCTGCCTGCGAGGGCATTTGTTTTGCGGGTACTGCGCTGTCCGGATCAGGGGGTATCCATACCCATCTGGGTGCGGTACAGCGCGGCATATTTGCCGTTTTGCGCCATCAGCTGCGCATGGCTGCCGAGCTCCGCAATCTGCCCATCCTCGATCAGGGCAATCTGGTCGGAATGGCGGATGGTGGAAAGCCGGTGGGTGATGATAAACGAGGTGCGGCCGCTGGTGATCGAAAGCATCGCCCGGCGGATCTTCTGTTCGGTGACGGTATCCACTGAACTGGTCGCTTCATCCAGGATCAGGATGGGCGCGTTGACCAACACCGCGCGCGCGATAGTGAGCAGCTGCCGTTCCCCCTGGCTCAGTTCCGCGCCGCCCTGGGTAAGAATGGTATCGTACCCCTGCGGCAAACGGCGGATAAACGCATCCGCACCAGCAGCCAAAGCCGCTGCTTCGATCTGCTGCCGGGTGATATCCTTGCGCCCGTAGCTGATATTTTCCGCTACCGATTGGGCAAACAGGGTGGTATCCTGCAGCACCACGCCGAAGGTGCGGCGCAGGTCGGCCATCCGGTATTCCCGCAGGTCATGCCCATCCAGCAGGATACTGCCCCCGTTGACATCATAAAACCGGGTCAGCAGGTTGATGATGGTGGTTTTGCCGGCGCCTGTCGCACCGACGATCGCCATTTTGGTGCCGGCTGGGATATGCAGCGAAACATTCCGCAGCACCGGTATATCCGGCAGATAGCCGAAGGTGACGTCCTGCAGCACGATGTCCCCTTTGGGATGGTCGAGCGGCAGGGCATCCGGCAGGTCTTTTGGCTCCGGCTGTTCATCCAGGATATCAAAAATCCGTTCGGCGCCGGCCACCGCTGTCTGGAAATTGTTATAAATATTGGCAATCTCAACAAAGGGGCGGGAAAATTGCCGGCTGTACAGCAAAAAGCTGGAGATCATCCCGATAGAAATGGCCCCACATACCGCCAGGATGCCGCTAACGATCGAAATCGCAACATAATTGAGATTGTTGATGACATTGGTGATCGGCATCAGATAACCCGACCAGATAAGCGCATGGGTTGCTACCCGGCGCAGCTGCTCATTTTTTTCTTCAAACTGGCAGATCGCCTGTTTTTCCCGGCAGAATGCCTTGACCACATGGATCCCTGAAATGGTTTCCTCCACCTGGCCATTGAGTTCGCCCAGGATTTTCTGCTGTTGGATAAACAGTTTGCGGGTATGGCTGGTGATAAACCGGGTCAGCAGGAAGATCAGCAATACCCCGGTCAGGGATACCAGCGTCAGGATCCAGCTGAGGGAAAGCATGATGCACAGCACCCCCAGGATGGTGAAACAGAAGGTCAGCAGCTGGGTCAGGGAATTGGAAATGGTGGTGCTGATATTGTCCACATCATTGGTCAGCCGGCTCATCAGTTCCCCGTGCTGGCGGCGGTCAAAAAATGCAAGCGGCAGGTCTTTCATCGCCCCGAACAGGGCGGTACGGATGCGATGGATCATCCGCTGCCCGGTATGGGCCATGATGAATTGCTGGAAAAAACGCACCGCCCAATCGCCCAGGTATAACCCCAACAACAGCAAAAGGATGGCGGCAGCCGGGTCCTGCCGGTCGACTGCGGTGACCACCTGTCCGATCACCAGCGGCGAAAAGATCGACGCCGCTGAGGACAGTGCGGAAAAAAGCAACACCCAGCCCAAGCCCTGGCGGCTGCCTTTGGTCAATACCCACAGGCGTTTCAGGGTGCCTTTGAGATCCTTCGGCTTTACGACCGGCCGCCCACGTGCCAGCCCGCGTCCGGGCCTGCTGCCCGGCCCGGTTGAAAAATCTGCCGGCGGCGGCATAAAGGTATTGTCAGCCATCCGATCCACCCCCAATCTGTGACGCATAGATCGCCTGGTAGGTGGGGCAGTCCTGCATCAGCTGTTCATGGGTGCCGAACCCCTGTACTTCCCCATTTTCCAGGCAGAGCACCCGGTCGGCCTGCCGCACGGCGGCAATCCGCTGGCTGATGAGCAGCACCGTTACATCCGGCATCTGCCGCAGGCCAGCCAACACATCCGCTTCGGTGCGGGCGTCGAGCGCGCTGGTGCAGTCGTCCAGGATTAAGACGCGCGGCTGCCGGATCAATGCCCTCGCCAGGGCCAGGCGCTGTTTTTGCCCGCCCGACAGGTTGACCCCGCCCTGCCCGAGCGCGGTATCATACCCATGCTCCGTCCGGGTGATAAAATCATGGGCGCAGGCGACCCGGGCGGCCGCTTCCACCTCATCAATACTGGCGTCCTCCTTGCCCCAGCGCAGGTTTTCCAGTATGCTCCCGGAAAACAGCAGCGCTTTTTGCGGGACAACTGCGACCGCTGCCCGTAAATCCTGCGGGTCCAGCTGGGTGACATCCACCCCGTCCACCGATACCACCCCGCTGCCCGCATCATAAAACCGGGGGATCAAATTGACCAGGGTGCTTTTCCCTGCGCCGGTCGGCCCGATGATGCCGATGGTTTCCCCCGGGGCGGCATGGAAACTCACATGATGCAGCGCTTCCCGCCCACCGCCGGCATAGGTGAAGAACACATCGTCAAAATCCACTTCCCCCCGGCATTCCAATGCCGGCGCATCCCTTACGACCGCCTGGGCGGGTTTTTCCTCCAGAATTTCACCGATCCGCCGGGAGGATGCGGCGGCACGGGCGGCTGTATTCAGGATGTTGGACACCATCCCAAGCGAAAAGAGCACCTGGGTCATATA
>CALXGW010000121.1 GCA_944387965.1 uncultured Anaerotruncus sp.
GAACGGGTCATGCGGGCGATGGTGGCCAAACTTCGGGACGAAAGGGTGATGGTAGGCAAGATCAAGCTCAACGCTGTTGACTCCGGCGTGATCGGTAGCCATTGCAGATTGACGCATACAATCAGCATCAGCATGAGCCCCAGATAGAATGCCGGGGTTGAAAGGCCGATCAATGCCAGGAACATACATAGGTTATCCCATATGGAATATCGTTTTACCGCCGAGAGCAACCCGATCCCAACGCCGCCAATGATTGCAACGATGGTGGAGGTCGCCGCCAAAAGCAATGTGTTGGGGAACCGGATGGCCAGTTCCTCCGCAACGGGACGCCCTGTCCTGGTGGAAGTCCCGAAATCCCCCTGCAAAACCCCTGTAATATACCTGAAATACTGCACATACAAAGGCTGATCGTATCCGTACGCGACCCGGATCCGTTCCACGTCCTCTGCGGTGGCTGACTCGCCGGCAATCAGTCTTGCCGGGTCTCCAGGCATGATATGGACCATCAAAAATACTAGAACGGAAACCACGAGCAGTACCGGGATCAAAGACAGAATCCTTCTAAAAATATATTTCGCCATTGTCCCTGTTCCTTTCCTCTTTAAAGACGGCCTCCCCCACCTCGCCGGATGGGGGAGGCCAGCGGTTTTTATGATCTTGTCAGGTATGCCAAATCAATCGTTTCGTTAGGATATACAATCAACCCATCCACATTGGAGCGGGTGCCGAAGGTCTGGTTCTCGTAATAAAGGATGATCGAAGCGCAGTCCTCATGGAGGATATCCTGCATCTGATAGAGCAGTTCTTCACGGGCAGCAAGGTCGGCAGTGCGCTGCTGTTCTTCACAGATCGCATCATATTCCGGATTGTTGTAGCCGGTGTAGTTCATCAGCTCGGTGCTGCGGTAGTTGTACATCAGGTCCTGTGCAAGGTCGCCGGTCGCGCAGCCTTTGCCCAGCAGGAAGATCTGGGTGTTGCCGGAGGTCAGGTCTTCGTTATACGCGCCCCAGTCAAGGACGGTGACCTCGGCGGTGATGCCGACCTGGGAGAGCATCGCCTGGACAGCTTCCGCTACCTGGCGGTCCATCGCATAGCGGCCTTCCGGGGTTTTCAGGGTGATGGAGAAGCCATTCGGATAGCCGGCTTCCGCCAGCAGCTGTTTGGCAAGTTCAGGATCATAGGTATAATCGTCGCCCAGGCCCTGCCGCGCATACTGGATGGAAGAAGAGATGACGCCGGTGGAAGGATAGGTTGCATAACCGCCCAGGATACCGTCGATGATCGCATTGCGGTCGATCGCATGATTGATCGCCTGGCGCACCTTCAGGTCAGACAGGATCGGGTCACGGAAGTTGAGGCCCAGATAGATGGTGCGGTAGCCCGGGACCATCTCAATGGCCACGTTCGGGTCGCTGTTCAGCTGGTCCACCAGGATGCTCGGGATGTTGGCAGCCACATCGGCGTCGCCGGTCTGCAGCATCATGGCGCGGGCGGAGTCCTCAGCAACAATTTCGATATCAATGCGCTCAGAGGTCGCCGGCTCGCCCCAGTAACCGTCGTAACGTGCAAGGGACATCGAAGTGCCAGGGGTCCATTCTTCCAGCATCAGCGGGCCGGTGCCGGCTGCATGCAGGCCGTAGTCCTCGCCATACTCCTGGACTGCTTTCGGGCTCATCATACCGGTGCTGTAGGTGCTGAGCATTGCCGGGATAACGGCGCAAGGCTCGCTGAGGATGAATTTGATCTCGTAGTCGCTGACAACTTCGCACTCAGCGATCATCGCGACCAGCGAAGCTTTCGGGGAAGCGGTTTCGGGGGCTTTGAGCCGCTCGATGTTGAATTTTACCGCTTCGGCGTTGAACGGTTCGCCGTCGTGGAAGGTGACGCCTTCGCGGAGTTTGAAGGTCCACTCGGTGGCGTCGTCATTCGAGCTCCATTCGGTAGCCAGGATCGGCTGGAATTCGCCGGTCAGGTCACGTTTAACCAGATTTTCATGGATCTGGACCGATACACGGGCGGTGTTCGCATCGCTCATCAAATGGGTATCGAGGGTCAACGGCTCAACGCCGAGCGCAAAGGTGAATTCGCCGCTTGCGCCTTCGCCGCCGCTTGCAGCTCCACTGCTGTCAGTGCTGGCAGCGCTGCTGCTTGCCGCTGTGCTGCTGCTGGTGGAACTGCTCCCGCTCGAGCATGCGCTCAAGGCACAGATGGACGCCACTGCCAATGCTAGGATTCGTACCAGGTTTTTTCTCACTTTCCATTCCTCCTAGGTCTTTAAATTTTACAACGGTACGCGGGGGGCCTATCCCCCCGCAGTGTCTGACATAATACGATCAAAGGAACACCCGTTCCTGTTCCTCCCTTAATTTCCACAGGACAGAGTTTTCCGGCCGTTCCACCATCGCATAGGTGATCACTGTACCGGCTGGGATGTCCTGTTTGGCCCGGTTGCCGGAGATCAGATGGGCTGGGATCGGCTGATCCGCCGCCTGTTTTGCTGCGGGGACGATCAGCGGGTCCAGTTTGGGGTCATGGTCGTTGCCCAATACTTCACCGGCTTTGATGTCGCGTGCAGCCCGTTTGGCCAGGTCGTAGTGGGGCAAGTATTGCCCGGTGCCGGTGTCGATCCCCAGCAGCCCCTGGCAGAGCAGGGTGGTGGACACTTCGACGCCGCACAGATGGTACGGCCGGTAGATGACTGCAGCGGTGCAATCCTCATTGGGGATCTGCCCTTTTGTGGTCAGAATGTAATTGGAATAGGCGTTGTCACAGCGCACCACCATATAAACGCCGCCGCCCATACCGGATTCATCCGGACGCCGCAGGTTGGTGCACAGGTCGATGACCCCTTCCTCCGGGAAGACGCCGCCGTTTTTCTTGGAAGTATACGCCACCGGCAGTTCGGTGATCCGCAGCGTCCCCTGACGCATCCCGGGCACATCCTGCAGCACCTTCATCCCGGTCGCATTGGCAACCATCACCATCTCGCACAGGTCAAACCCCCCAGCCGGCGGCAGCGGCGCAAGCAGTTCCGCGCGTTTTTTCAGGTATTCCTCCGCTTTCCCCTGCGGTATCTTTTTAAAATACTGCAAATCTTCCGGGGAGATATGTACCTGCGCATCCTCCATGATGGTGATGCCGTCCGCTTTGACGCTGACTGTACCGGCCTGTTCGTCGAGCACATATTCCGCATCCCTGGCTTTGCCCGCCGAGATGACCGTCAGCCCGATCGTCCTGGCCCACTCGATCAGCTGCATCAGCAGCGCCGGCTGGTCGCCGTCCACCGGGGAATAGGTCAGTCCGCGTTCATCCGCCATCTTTTTTAAGATTGGGCCGATCACCGAATCCATTTCCTTACTGATCGCCGCGATATGCTTGCCCTTTTCCAGGGCACATTTGCAGTATCGCGCCCCGGCTTCCGGTACGCCGGTCCCCTCGCAAATGATATCAATCGAAGCAATATCCATCAGGATCATGGCGTCGTCGGTATAGACATACCCGCCGTCATCGATCCATTGCTGCGCCTGTTGCGGATCGTTGCAGTAAGCGATCTTCTCTTCCGGGATTTCTGCCTTTAGAAAGGCTTGTTTTGCAGATTCGAGCTGCCGGTCGCACACGGCGACGATGCGCAGCCGTTGGGTGTAATTCTGCTGGGTGACTACCGCTGTGCCGAAATGCCCTGCGCCGATCACCGCAGCCTGCACTTCATCCTGCTTGCGGAATT
>CALXGW010000122.1 GCA_944387965.1 uncultured Anaerotruncus sp.
CAAGCAGCTTCCAGGTTTCCTGCGCATTGAACCGGCAGTCCGCCACCCGCACCTTCGGCGTCGCTGCTGCTACCGGTATAAATCCATCCTTCATCCTGTCTTCACAACCTTATCCTTTTCCAAAATTTCCTGGGCATACCCCTTTTATTTTTCCAGCCCCGTTCCCGGCCGATGGCGTACAAAGCCAAGATACCGCGTCCCTTGGAAGGTCAGCTTGCCGCAATCCCCTTCGGCCAGCATCCCATATTCCTGCCCGGGCACATAAAACTCCAGCCGGTCGCCGCTTTCCACCTCAAAGGTCACGAAATAATCGGTCGACGAATTCCAGTGCATCCCGGTATTGTCCCCGGCATGGGTATGATGGTGATGGGTGACCTGCATCCGCCGGGAAATAATCCTGCATTCCACCGTTAAAACCGGGGATTCATTGTTCCGCCGGTATTGCTTTGCCCCGCGTACAATGGTTGCAATGATTACCCCAACGATCAGCCCAAATACCACAACAAACATAATTGGAAAAACTGTTTCAAAAAATCCAAATCCAATCCCCATATTCGTTAAAATACCCCCATCCTTTGTAATTCCCAGCGGGACAGCCCTACCGGCTCCATGCTTTTGGCCACCTCATAGGTCGAGATCCCATACATCGGCCAGGCGCAATAAATGTCCTGGTCGTAAAAACAGCCCTCAACCGGCCCGCTGTTATTGCCGACCATCCGGCCGACTTCCGACGACTTCACCGGTGAAGAAACCGCAACGGAAATCATTGCACGGTCGATTTTCCCCTGGCGGTTCTCGCCCACCAGTCCCCCGATTTTTTCACAAGCCCCTTGCCCGTTGCCGGAGATCCGTCCGGAAACGATGCAATCATTGATCCGCGCCTGATTGACCACCCCGGCCAAACCGCCTACCCATTTGCTTCCAACAATGATCCCATCCTGCACCCGGCAATTCCAGGCATAGCTTCCTTCATCAAAGATGCCTGCCAGGCCGCCGACCTGATATTCCCCGCTCACGCTGCCGTTTACTGTACAGCGCTGCAAGGTACCATATACCTTGCCGGCGATCGCACCCACCGCTGTATCTGTATCCGTGCCGCCGTCCGGCTGCTCAATCTGTTGGACACTGCAATTTTCCAACTTCAGGTTGACCACCATACCGCTGTCCCCGACCACTGAAAACAGCCCCACATACGGCGCGCTGCTGGCTATTGTCAGATTTGAGATGGTATGCCCCTGCCCATCCAAAATTGCACAAAAACCCTCCTGGATCGGGTCGCGCAGGTCGACCGCCCGGTATTGCCCGATGGGCGGGAAAACGATCCCGTACATATCGATGTCGTTGGCCAGCTGGTATATGTTCTGCACATAATCCCAACTCCCGTCATTTACCTCGTCCGCCAGCTGCAGCAGATCCTCGGCAGTGGCGATTGCATGTACCACCACCTCCGGCTCCGGCATCGGCAGGTTGGAGAGGGAAACGAATTTCCAGGCTGTTTCCCCATATGCGACCACATTTTCCGGCAGGTCATATTCGGTGATAATGCACGGTGCAAATTCATATTCGGCCGGATACCAGGCTTTGCCGTCCATCGTTCGGGTGATGCGGACCCGGACATGCCCATTTTCCAGTTGGACCGGCGTACCATCCAGCATAATCTCCGGGCTTGGCGGCAGCTGGGCTTGCCAGTCCCCGGCTAAATTCTGTTGACTGAAAGATTTCCCCACATTTTTTTCCGCACTGCTGCCTTCCTGGGAAGAAAAATACTGCCGGTAAAATGCAACCGCTTCCCCCCTAGAGATCTGGTAATACGCCACTTTCCCCTCGTTATAGACGGCATAATCCTGCAATATCTGGTTTTCTTCCAGCCAACCGGCAAACAGGTTCTGGATGGTCGAGACCTCCAGTTCCCCCACCTCTGCAAATGGGATCCCGGCAGCATACTTTTCATACGGCCGGATATAATCATTCAGCAGCCTGCCGATCTGTTCAGCGGCAAGCGAACTACCGGCCTGTATGTCATCCGAACCGGCCGGTGAAAAAGTTTGTTCGCTTTTTATGCCCGATGTAAAAAACAGCTGGCATCCACTCAGGAAAAAACACGCTGTCAGAAGGAAAATGACCTTTTTCATCTTTTCCCCTCCGTCCCCTATTGAAAAGCATGCGCTTTTTTCTTTTATTATATAACCCACTCCCCCGTTTGTCCACAAAAATTCTTCCTGCTCTCCCCTTGCCGACAATGTTCACAGTGGGTATAATAAGCATATGTCCAAAGCTGTCCGAGGGACGGCATTTTTGTTTTGCGGTGCCGTTCCTTATCCATGCAGGACGGCTTTTTATGGGGAACTTCGCAATACGATCCGGATAGAAGGAGAACTGCATATGCCAAAAACCGTCTGGAAACCTGGGGCCTTGCTCGCCCCGGTCCCGCCCGCACTGGTCACCTGCGGGACGATGGATGCACCCAACCTGCTGACCATTGCCTGGACCGGTATCATCAATACCCGTCCACCCATGACCTATATTTCGGTGCGTCCCGAGCGTTATTCCTATCCGCTCATCCGTAAAAGCGGCGAATTTGCCATCAACCTGGTGACCGAGCCGCTGGTGCGGGCAGCTGATTTCTGCGGGGTGCGTTCCGGGAAAGACTGTGACAAATGGGCGGCCTGCGGGCTGCATCCGGCAGCAGCTGCCAAAATCTGTGCTCCAATCCTGGAAGAAAGCCCCCTTTCACTGGAATGCCGGGTGCGTGAAGTGGTGGAATTGGGGTCGCACCACATGTTTTTGGCAGACATCGTCGCCATCGATGTGGAGGATGGCCTGATCGACCGTGAGGGCAAGCTGCATCTTTCCGGCGCACGGCTGGCTGCCTATGCGCATGGGGAATATTTTTCTCTTGGGAAACCGCTGGGGACATTCGGGTTTTCGGTGCGCAAAAAGCCTGCCAAAAAGCGGCGGCGGCCACAGTGAATCTGTGTGGGATGATCTTATCGGATACATCAAGGAAATCTTTCGGCGTACGAATGGTAGCCCGGTCTGCCGGGCATGCTATCTTCAGCATCCCCGCGCCTTTCTTTACCAGAAAACTATTGACTTTTCTGGCTGTTTATGGTATTATACAATGCGTCACGTACGGAGAGATGTCCGAGCGGTTTAAGGAGCTGGTCTTGAAAACCAGTGACCCGGAAGGGCCGTGGGTTCGAATCCCACTCTCTCCGCCAGATATCTTCTAATATGGTTATCATTTACCGTCACCCGATTTGGAGATGTACCCAAGTTGGTGAAGGGGCTCCCCTGCTAAGGGAGTAGGTCGGGAAACCGGCGCAAGGGTTCAAATCCCTTCATCTCCGCCAAAATCGGCAAGCACTGTCTGGTGCTTGCCGATTTTTTTCTTATTCCCGCTTCTCTAACTCTGGCGGGAAGTATTGTGTGCCGCTTTGCGGCATAGATTTAAAATGATGCGGCAAAATCTCACAACTTTTACTCCCGGCCCGCCAAGGCTGCCAAACTTTCCAGCGTTTCCTCTGTCAGCCGGTAGACCGTCCAATCCGACATGGCCTGCGCGCCCATCGAGCGGTAAAAATCAATGCTGTCCCGGTTCCAATCCAGGCACCACCATTCCAACCGTCCACAGCCACGCTCCACTGCAATCTTCGCCAATTCACATAACAGCGCTTTGCCATATCCTTGCCCACGGTACTCCGGCCTGACATATAAATCCTCCAAATAGATCCCTGCCCGGCCAAGGAAGGTGGAAAAATTATGGAAAAACAACGCAAATCCTACCTCTTCCC
>CALXGW010000123.1 GCA_944387965.1 uncultured Anaerotruncus sp.
GGTGATTACCTACGCCGGCCGCATCCTGATCCCGATGGAAGAACTGGTGGAGAAGCAGAAGGAACTGGAACGCCTGTCCAAAGAGAAGGAAAAGGCGCAAAAGGAGATCGCCGGACTGGAAAGCAAGCTTTCCAACCAGAATTTCATGGCCAAAGCGCCTGCAAATGTGGTGGAAGCCGAGCGTGCCAAGCTGGAAAAACAGCGGGAACGCCTGGCAAAAATCGAAGAATCCATTGCGCAGTTCAGCGCATAAAAAAGCCGGGGGAAGCCATCCGGATGGCTTCCCCCGGTGTTGTTATGTCAGCAGATGCTGCCCAAAAAGGAGGGGTATGACATGCAGTATACACAGGCGTTGGCCTATATCCATGCGCATAACCGGTTCGGGATGAAACTGGGACTGGAACGTATGCGCAGCCTGATGACGATGCTGGGGGACCCGCAGGAAAAATTAAAGTTTGTCCATGTGGCGGGGACGAATGGGAAGGGCTCGACTGCGGCGATGACGGCAGCGATCCTGCGCCAGGCCGGATACCGCACCGGGCTTTATATTTCGCCATATATCCTGGATTTTTGCGAACGGATGCAGGTCAATGGGGAAATGATCCCGCATGAACAGCTGGCTGAGTTGGTGGAAAAGCTTAGGCCGTTTGCCGACCGGGTGGAGGGCCTGACCGAATTTGAACTGGTGACAGCGCTGGGCTTTTTATGGTTTGCCGGGCAAAAATGTGACGTTGTGGTGCTGGAAGTGGGCCTGGGCGGACGGTTTGATGCAACTAATGTGATTACAGCGCCGCTGGCCTGCGTGATCGCGCCGGTCGGGCTTGATCATACACAGGTGTTGGGGGAAACGGTCGGACAGATCGCTTTTGAAAAGTGCGGCATCATCAAGCCGGGCGCAAAAGTAGTGGTGCATCCGGCGCAGGATTCGGATGCGCTGGCAGTCATCTATGAACAGGCGCAAAAAAACGGCGCAGAGGTCCTGCAGCCGACAGGGAACGGCGTGGAAAACCTGGTATCCGGCCTGCAGGGAAGCGATTTTATCTATGCGGGCGAACAAATACATCTGCCGCTGATTGGGGGATTCCAGGTGGGCAACGCCCTGACCGCCATTGCGGCAGCCGTCTGTGCCGACCGCCAGCTGCAAAACCGGCTGAAAGCAGGGGACATTGCGGCCGGGATCGCCGGGGTACGTTTCCCGGCAAGGATGGAAATCATCTGCCGGCAGCCGCTCACGATATTGGACGGCGCGCATAACCCGCAGGGTGCGGCTGCGCTGGCACAGGCGCTGGGGCAGCTGGTGGACGGCAGGCCGGTCACCGGCGTGATGGGGATGCTGGGGGATAAAAACTGCCAAGAGGTCGTTTCCATCCTGGCGCCGCATTTTAAACGGGTGATTTGTGTGACGCCGGAAAACCCGCGCGCGCTTTCCGCACATGGGCTCGCAGAATTGGCGGCGGCGCAGGGCGTGATGGCGTCTGCCGCCCACTCGATACGGGAAGCATGGGAACTGGCCAGCGCGGTAGCGCAGAGTGAAAAAGGCTGTATTGTGATCTGTGGCTCGCTGTATGCGGCGTCCAGCTTCCGCCAGGTAATTTTGGAAGACGCTGCGGAATAAAAGCAGCGGCGAACAGGAAATTGGGGCGGCCGCCCCGGTTCGACAATTTTTTCAAGAAAAAAGCTCTATCCTTATGGGGTAGAGCTTTTTTGTTGGCAACGGGCAGAAGAAAGGCGTGAATGACAGATGGGAGTACAGATCGATTTGGCGGACAAGCTGTGCATTGCCAGGATCATTGGGGATATCGACCACCACAGCGCAAAAGAGATGCGGGAGGAGATCGACAATGCCGTCACAAGGTCGGGGGCCAAAGAACTGGAACTGGATTTCCGGGAGGTGACCTTTATGGATTCCTCAGGCATCGGGCTTGTGATGGGCAGATATAAGCTCATGCAGGAAACCGGCGGGAAACTGCACCTGGTCAATATTGCCGGGCATCTGAAAAAGGTGATGATGCTGGCGGGGCTTGACCGGCTTGCAATTTTGGACAAGCCGGAACGCCCGGCGCGTACCGCCAATGAGGAAGGGGGAAAACAGCATGAAAGCGATCAACACGATGAAACTGCAGTTTGAAGGCAGGTCGGTCAACGAATCCTTTTCCCGGGTGGCGGTGGCTGCCTTTGCCGCACAGCTGGACCCGACAATGGATGAACTGGCAGACATCAAAACCGCGGTGAGCGAGGCGGTGACCAACTGCATCGTCCATGCTTACCGGCAGCGGATCGGGATCATATACATAAGCGCAGGCATCTATCCGGATAACCGGATCGTCATCAAAATAAAGGACCGGGGCTGCGGGATCGCGGATGTGAAAAAAGCAATGGAACCGCTTTATACCACCGCGCCGCAGGAAGAACGCGCCGGGCTGGGTTTTGCAGTCATGCAAAGCCTGATGGACCGGGTAAAGGTCTTATCCAAAGAGGGGAAAGGGACGACCGTGATCCTGGAAAGGAGGCTTATGGGCAAGGAGGCTTAGTGGATATGACCGGATGCACCGCCAATAAACGGGAAGAAACCATTGCGAATAATTTGGGTTTGGTCCACTCCTGTGCCCATCGTTTTACCGGGCGGGGAATCGAATATGACGACCTGTTCCAGGCGGGATGTATGGGGCTGGTCAAGGCGGCGGACGCTTTTGATGAGAGCCGTGGGGTACGCTTTTCCACCTATGCCGTCCCGGTGATCCTGGGGGAAATGCGCCGCCTGTTCCGGGACGGAGGCTCGGTAAAGGTTTCCCGCAGCATCAAGGAACTGTCCATCCGGGTGATGCGCCAGCGGGAACAGCTGTCGCTGCGGTTTGGACGGGAACCGACCATGGCGGAACTTTCCAACGAGCTGGGAATCCCACAGGAACAGGTGGTGGAAGCAGTCTGTGCGGCGGCCCCGCCGGTTTCCCTGACCGAAAATGAGGAAGAAGGGGGCGGGCAGATCGATGTGCCGGTCGATTCGCCGGAAGACCTCCTGTCCGATATCCTGTCGCTGCGGCAGGTGATCGGGCGACTGGAAGAACGGGATCAAAAGCTGATTACCCTGCGGTATTTTTCAGGGATGACCCAGGTACAGACTGCCCAGCGCCTCGGCATGACCCAGGTACAGGTTTCCAGGCGGGAAAAAAAGATCCTGCTTTCCCTGCGGGCGGAATTGAGCGGATAGCAAAATCCCTCCCGCTTTTTATACAGCACCCCAACATACAAAAGGGACGGCCCAAGCCGTCCCTTTTGTATGTTGGCAATATCTCAAGCAGCAGGTCGTCATATGCAGGCGATTCAAGGGCTTAAACGCCACCTTTATACTGCCGCCGCGGGTTTTGCACTGCTGTATCCTATGCATGCAAACCGGATTTTGCAACCGGACGCGGCGGGGTTCCTGGATGCCGGATGGCGCAGCCAGGCGGGCCATCCATCAAAAAACGCCTGTCCCACAGGCATTTTTTGATGGATCAACCCGAGATGACCTGATAACGTAAAAGGTTTTCCACCAGCATCCATCCATCAGGATGCCTGGCATAATATTTCCCGCAGGCCGGGCAGCGGTAGAGCAGGCATCGCAGCGGTTCTTTCCCGGGGACGGGCAGCAAAAGCAGTTTTTGGGTATCAGCGGCCGCCTGGCAGCAGCCCGAAAGCTGTTTTTGCAGTTTGGGTGGGTGCAGCGTATAACCGCTTTCTTTTGAAAACCAATCGGAAAATTCCATCCCTTCCCCTCCTTCCCATCATGCCACCTGTTTGCCTTCAAAAGCGATCCTGCGGCGGATATCCTGCATCAGGGCGTCAAATTCTTCGGGATTGAGCGATTGTGCGCCGTCGCAAAGGGCGTGTTTCGGGTCGTTATGCACCTCGACCATCAGCCCGTCCGCCCCAGCGGCAATCGCCGCCTTCGAGAGCGGGCGTACCATCCAGCTGATGCCGGCCGCATGGCTGGGATCGACGATTACCGGCAGATGGGACAGCCGTTTTAACAGCGGTATGGCGGAAATATCCAGGTTGTTGCGGATGGAAGGCTCAAAGGTACGGATACCGCGTTCGCAGAGGATGACCTTTTCATTGCCGCCAGCCATGATATATTCGGCGCTCATCAAAAATTCTTCAATGGTATTGGAAAGGCCACGTTTGAGCAGGATGGGTTTATCGGTCTGCCCAAGCGCCTTCAAAAGCCGGAAATTCTGCATATTGCGTGCACCGACCTGCAAAATGTCCACATCGGCGAAGGCGCCAAGCTGGCTGTCGCTCATGATTTCGGTCACGATCGGCAGCCCGGTGCGGCGTTTGGCTTCCAGCAGCAGGGCGATCCCGTCTTCCTCCAGCCCCTGGAAAGAATATGGCGAGGTGCGCGGCTTGAAAGCGCCTCCGCGCAGGAAGGTTGCGCCGCTTTGTTTGACCGATTCCGCGATGGTGGAAAGCTGTTCGGCGCTTTCAACCGAACAGGGACCGGCAAAAACATGGAAAAAGCCTTCACCGACCGAATGTCCCCCAATCGGAATGATACTGTCGCGCGGATGGAAGCGGCGGTTGGCCAGTTTATACGGTTCGGAAATGCGCTTGACATCTTCCACTGCGTCGTCCGCACGCAAAAGGTCGATGTCGATGCTGGAGGTATCCCCGACCAGCCCCAGCAGGGTGGAATTCACCCCCTGGCTGCAATGTACGGTAAGGTTTTTCCCCTCCAAACGGCGGACAAGGGTGGAAATCTGCTTCTGGGGAGCGTTCTTTTTCAGAATGATGACCATAAAAATCCTGCTTCCTTTCGTTATTCCGGCGCCAAACCAAACAGGAATGGACAACCGGCTGATATTCGGTGCTTTTTCACCGGTGCAAAAGAAAAAGGGCAGCCTTTGCGTCCAAAGGCTGCCCGGGATATCTGCGTAAAATCAGGCGGCGATTGTCTGCAAAGGGAAAAAGCCCATATCGCAATAGGCGTACAGGCTGTCGTAACCATATGCAGATTTCCTGGCAAAGCGGGCCATAGGCGCCTCCTGATTTACCGATTTAAAGCGTATAAGTGAAACTGAAAGAAGTATAACACAGGATGGGCGGCCTGTCAAGCATTTCCGGACGGCATGCGGCAGTCCGCATGGCTTAAAAGCGACAGGCGGGATGTATGCAGTTACCCCGCAGGAAAGAGGGCGGACTTATGCCGGAGATAGTAAGCTACCCCGACGATATCAGCCAATGCCCAGCCGATCGGTACAGCGGCCCAGATCCCCACAACGCCGACCGCCGGGATACCGGAAAGCATATATGCCAAAGCGACCCGGGTGCCGAGCGAGAGGACAGTCAGGACGACCGACATGCCTGGCCTGCGGATGGCGCGGTACAGCCCATACAGCAAAAACAACAGCCCGATGCCGCAATAGCAGGCGCCTTCGATCCAGAGGTACTGCACCCCGATCGAGATGATATTTGTTTCCTCAGGGGAAACAAATATCTGCATCAGCGGGCCTGCAAAAAGGCAAACTGCCGCGCTTACCGCGATACAGAATATCAGTGCAACAGCCGCAGCGCTCCGAATCCCTTTTTGAATCCGCTGGTATTTGCGGGCACCGTAGTTCTGCGCGACAAAGGTGGAAAATGCGTTGCCGAAATCCTGCACCGGCATATAAGCAAAGGAATCGATCTTGACTGCCGCAGCAAAAGCGGCCATCACTGCAGGCCCAAAGCTGTTGACCAGGCCCTGCACCATCAGGATGCCGAAGTTCATGATCGACTGCTGCACACAGGTCAAAAAGGAAAAGCCGGTGATTTCCCGGAGCGTACAGGCATCCCAGTGAAAACGGATCTGTCCGATGCCCAATGCAGGGAATGTGAAAAATGTATATCCCAGGATCCCGATCCCGCAGGCAAACTGGGAAATCACCGTCGCGGCCGCTGCGCCGGCGACCCCCCAATGGCAGACAAGCACAAAAACCAGGTCAAGCCCGATATTCAGGATGGCTGCGCCTCCCAGGAAAAGCAGGGGGGTGAGCGAGTTGCCTACCGCCCGCAGCAGGGCGGCAAAATAGTTATACAAAAATGTGGCGCTGATGCCGATGAAGATGACCCATAAATATTCCCGCATGAGCGGATATACCTGGTCCGGCACCTGCAAAAGCCGGATGATCGGGTCGATCCAGATGAATGCGCAGAGGTTCAGCAGGAGGGTCACCAGCGCGATCAGCAGGAAGGAATGGGTGATGCTGTTTTGCAGGCGGCTGCGGTCGTTTTCGCCGTAACGGATCGAAAAGACCGCTCCGCTTCCCATACAAAGCCCCAAAAGGATGGAGGTGAGGAAGGTCATCAAGGTATAGGAAGAACCGACCGCCGCCAGCGCGTCCGGCCCGAGAAAACGGCCGACAATCATTGTGTCCGCCACATTATAAAGCTGCTGGAGCAGGTTGCCTGCGGTCATCGGCAGCGCAAAAAGCAGCAGCTGGCTGGTAATATTGCCTTGGGTAAGGTTTTGCCTGATTGCCATATCATTCCACCATTCCCTCTATCCGCAGAATTTACATCCGGATTGTATTCTACTATTTCACAGAAGGGTTGTCAATTTGACGCGCTGCAGAAAGCGACAACAGAAATGCAAAAAGCCGACTGGGAGCGGGCATGCAAAGGAAAAGGAAGCTGTATGCGATAAAAATTTTAAATTGGGTAAAGCGAAAACTGGAATTTTATGCTATAATATTAAAAAAAGCAAGACGCGCCCATAGCATGGGAAGCCGCATTGTGCAGCTTCCCACGGGAGACAGAGCGGCGTCCTGCAGCGGCTGCAGCGCAAGATTGGCCGGTGATACCGCGGCCAACAGGAAAGGGTTTTGTTTGGGATGGAGAAAAAAGTAAAATTATGCTGCCCATGTATGTTCGGGCTGGAAAGCGTGCTGTCCTATGAGATCAAAAAAATAGGCGGGGAAAGCCTGATGGTGACAGATGGGCGGATCTTTTTTGAAGGGCCGCTGGAACTGGTGGCAAAGGCCAATATCTGGCTGCGGACGGCCGAGCGGGTCGGGATCGTGATGGGGCAGTTCCGGGCGGAAAGCTTCACCGAACTGTTTGACCGTACCGCCTTGATCCCTTGGGAAGAATTCATCGGGGTGGACGACCGGTTCCCGGTGAAAGGGTCGTCGCTGCGTTCCAAGCTGCACAGTGTACCCGATTGCCAGAAGATCATTAAGCGTGCGATCGTCCGCCGGTTTGAAAATGTCTATCATAAACAGGCGTTTGCCGAAACGGGCGCACTGTATCAGGTGCAGTTTTCCATCCAGAAAGACATTGTGACCCTGGTGCTGGATACGACCGGGGCCAGCCTGCATAAGCGGGGATACCGGGCAAATGCGAATACTGCGCCGATCAAGGAAACGCTTGCGGCTGGGATCGCCGACCTTGCGCGGATCAGGGAAAATTCAGTGGTATATGACCCGATGTGCGGTTCCGGTACTTTGGTCATCGAGGCGGCGCTCAAGGCGATGAATATCGCCCCAGGCATCCGGCGGAAATTTACCGCCCAGACCTGGAGCTGTTTCCAAAATGGGGTTTTTGACCAGGTGCGCAAGCAGGCCGTTTCCCAGGTCAACCGGAATGCCACTTTTATGGCGTATGCGTCGGATATCGACCCGGAAGCCGTCCGGCTGACGATGGAAAATGCGGCAAAAGCAGGTGTCGCTTCGAGGATACAGGTAAAAAAAGCCGACGTCGCTGATTTTTCCCCGAAAGAAGGGGTGGGCAGCGGGATTGTCCTGACCAATCCCCCTTATGGCGAACGGCTGTTGGATATCAAGCAGGCGGAGGAAATTTACCGGGTATTGGGAAGGGTCTGCCCGCCGCGGGAGGATTTGAGTTACTATATCATCAGCCCGAGCGACCAGTTCGAAGAACTGTTCGGCCGGGATGCAGTCCGAAGAAGGAAGCTTTATAACGGCATGATTAAATGCCAGCTGTTTATGTATTATCCGAAGCCTGCCCGCACAGGTGCTGTGCTTTAAAACAAGCGGTTTTACAGATAGCGGGAAGCAGCCAGCATAAGGGAGGGAATACAGATGTGGGAACCGGCCATGAAACAGCCGTATGTGGCGGCGATCGTCCCGGCAGCGGGGATGTCCAGCCGGATGGGCGGATGCGAAAAGCAATTTGAGGATCTGGGCGGGATGCCGGTTTTGGCCCGCACGCTGCTGGCCCTGTCAGAAAGCGACTGGATCCAGGAGATCATCCTGGTGGTGCGGCAGGACGCCATGCAGGATGCGTTGGCGCTGGTAAATGCCTGGCACATCCCAAAGGTGGCCTCGATCGTTTCCGGTGGGAATACCCGGCAGGAATCGGTGCTCCGGGGATTGGAAGCAGTCCGGGCGGAAAGCGGGTATGTGGCAATACATGACGGCGCGCGGCCATTGGTGACCGGCCAGGTGATCGCGGATGCGGTGATCTCCGCCGTACGCTATGGGGCGGCCGCAGCGGCGGTTCCGGTGGTGGATACGATCAAAGTCGCGGATGGGGATGGCAAGATCCTTTCCACCCCCAACCGGGATACGCTGTTTGCTGTGCAAACCCCGCAGGTATTTGGCTTGCAGGAATACCGGCAGGCGGCAAAGCTGGCAAAGGAAAACCAGCGGGATTATACCGATGATTGCCAAATGCTGGAAGCGGCGGGAAAAGGGGTTTGGCTTTCCCGGGGTGACCGGGAAAACCTGAAGATCACCACCCCGCTGGACCTTGTGGTGGCGCAGGCAATTTTGGAACAGAGGGAAGGGGATTAGCGATGGATATCCGGATCGGGCATGGATATGACGCACACCGGCTGGTGGAAGGGCGTGCATTGATTTTGGGAGGCATACATATCCCGTATGAAAAAGGGCTGCTGGGCCATTCGGATGCGGATGTTTTGTGCCATGCGGTCATGGATGCGATCTTGGGGGCGTTGGCGCTGGGGGATATCGGGGCGTTTTTCCCGGATAATGACCCGGCGTACAAGGATGCTGATTCGCTGGTTTTATTGGGCAAGGTGCGCGGGATGATGGAGAAAATGGGCTGGCAGATCGGCAACCTGGATGTTACCGTGATCGCACAAGCCCCAAAACTCAAGCCATATATCGCACAGATGCGCGAATGTTTGGCGGCGGCGTGCGCGGCCCGGATGGGGGATATCAGCGTCAAAGCCACCACCGAGGAACGGATGGGGTTTACCGGCAGCGGGGAAGGCGTCTGCGCGCATGCGGTGTGCATTTTGAAACGGTTGGGACCGGAAACGTAAAGCTGCCCTGCGGCATAAGATGATACAGCGGGAGGATGCGGCCAAAGGCCATCCCCGCTGTATTTTTTCATGTTAAGGGGTAAAACGCTATGGCGAATATCAAACCAACCATTTTAATTGTACGTTCGATCACCAGCGCAATGCGCGGGCAGAAAATATTGGAACAGCACGGCATCACTTCCTATATCCACCGCAACCAGTTTTTAAATGAAAATGTTGGGTGTGGGTACGGGCTGAAAATCGTCGCTGACCCTCAAAAAGCGATACCGATCCTGGAACAGGCAGGGATCCGTGTATCGGAGGTACAGGGGGGCTGAAGATGATCTATTTTGACAATGCAGCCACCACCTTCCCAAAACCGCTTTGCGTGCAGACAGCAGTTGGCACAGCCATCCGCCGGTATGGGGCTAACCCAGGCCGCAGCGGGCATGACCTTTCGGTGGAAACTGCCAAACAGGTATACAATGTGCGGGAAAAAGCCGCCGGCTTTTTTGGCGCAAAGGACGCCGAACAGGTCATTTTTACCCAAAACTGCACCTATGCGCTGAATACGGTAATCAAAGGGCTGCTCAAACCGGGCGACCATGTCATCATTTCCGATCTGGAGCATAATTCGGTCCTGCGGCCGGTCCACAGCCTTGCAGCAAAGGGGGTCATCCGTTATTCGGTCGCCAATGTGTCTTTGCAGAGCGCACAGGAAACGGTGGAAGCCTTCCGCCGGCTGATCTGCCCGGACACCCGTGCGATCATCACCACACACGGTTCCAATGTATTCGGGATCAAGGTGCCGGTGGAGGAACTGGCCAAACTGGCGCGCAGCTATGGGCTTTACCTGGTGGTGGACGCGGCTCAGACAGCCGGTACCGAACCGATCGATATCGAAAAAATGGGGATCGACTTTTTATGTACAGCCGGCCATAAAGGGCTGTATGGCCCAGCCGGGACAGGGCTGCTGGTCATGCGGCAGGGATGCCGGCTGGAACCATTGGCGGAAGGCGGTACCGGCAGCGCTTCGTCCGATTACCGCCAGCCGGACTTTATGCCCGACCGGCTGGAATCCGGCACCCTGAATACGGTGGGGATCATCGGCCTGGGGGCAGGGCTCGATTTTTTATGCGCCCGCGGGACGGAAGGAATTGCAAAATATGAAATGCTGGTGGCAAAATATATTTATGAAGGGCTTTCCAAAATCCCACAGGTGATCTTATATACAGCGGCGCCGGAATATGGAAAGAACCTGCCGCTGCTCAGCTTCAATATCGATGGGAAAAGCTCGGAAGAAACCACAGCGCTGCTCAATGAGAAGGGGTTTGCCCTGCGGGGCGGGCTGCACTGCGCGCCGCTGGCCCATAAAAAGTTCGGGACCATCCAGGGCGGGACCGCCCGGATCAGCATCGGCGCCTTCAATACAGTGGAACAGGCGAAGGAATTATGCGCCTGCGTCGCCAAACTTGCCCGGCAGCCGTAGGAATCTGAAAAAGGGATTGATTTCGCGGGTGGATATTGTTACAATAAAGAATGAACCCGTATGCCCGCTTGGATGGCATATGGGAGATCATGGAAACGATTGAAAAATAGACGGCCGGTTTTTGGCGGATTGGACGATCATATGTCGGAGTTATTGAGTACGATCGTAAAGGTATTCAGCACAGTCGGGATCGCGGATGTGCTGGATATCGCGATCATTGCATACCTGGTTTATCAATGTATCAAACTGGTGCGGGAAACCCGCGCGGCCCAGCTGGTCAAGGGCATCGGCATCCTGCTGTTGCTGTATTTATTGGCAAGCGAGCTGCATCTGCGCACGCTGGGCTTTCTGATGAGCAATGTTTTGCAGACAGGGCTTGTGGTGATGGTGGTGGTTTTCCAGCCGGAACTGCGCCGGGCGCTCGAGCAGGTGGGACGGTCGAAATTCAATGTCTTTTCTTCCGGCGCCAGCGAGCAGCAGTCGCGGGAACATTGGGAAATCTTCATCAGCGCGCTGGAAGAAAGTGCGGCTTCCCTGTCGCGTCAGAAGATCGGCGCATTGGTGGTCATCGAACGCAAGACCCGGCTGGGGGATATCATCAAAACCGGCACAGTGATCGATGCAGGCCCTTCGGCGGAACTGATCGGGAACATCTTTTTCCCCAATTCCCCGCTGCATGACGGCGCAATGATCGTGCGGGACGGGCGGCTGCATGCTGCCGGATGTTTTTTGCCGCTGTCGGATAACTTCGGGATCAGCCGGGAACTGGGTACCCGCCATCGCGCCGCGTTGGGTATGAGCGAAGCCAGCGATGCGGTGGTGGTGGTCGTTTCCGAGGAAACCGGCATCATCACCGTCTGCCAGAACGGCAAATTGGAACGCGGCTTTTCCCCAAAACGGCTGCGGGAGCGTTTGACCGCAGAACTGACGGCGGAAAAATCTTCCGATGCCCCCGAGAGGAAATTTGAACTGTGGAAGGGGAGGAAGCATGAAGAAGATTAGTTTTGGGAAATTGTTTGATAACCGCCGCTTCCTGATTTTTTTCTCCCTTTTTGTAGCGGTTTTGGCCTGGTTCTTTGTGGTCAACGCGGTCGATACGACCAAAGTGCAGAGTATCAAAGATATCCCGATTGAGATCGACGACCCGGAAGGGGTTTTGGAACGGGTCAACCTGCAGATCGTGGATTCTTCGGTTTCCGGCCAGACGGCGGATGTGCTGGTGGAAGGTTCACGGATCGTGGTGGGCGGGTTATCCCCCAGTGATATCCTGATCGAAGGGGATCTGAGCGGCATCACCAAACCGGGGACGTATGATATCCAGCTCAAGGGGTCGCCGCGCTTTAACAATACCAGCTTTGAAGTGCGGGAGATCGACCCGGATACGGTGCGGGTGCGGGTCGACCGGATGGCGACCAAAAAATTTACCGTGCAGACGGATATCGACGGGCTGCAGATCCCGGATGGTTATATCGGTTTGGCGGACAACATCATCGTCAGCCCGAGCGAAGTGGAGATCAGCGGGCCGGAAACGGATATCAACAAAATTGACCGGTGCGTGGTGTCGGTTGCCTTCACCGAGCCGCTTACCGCCACCAAGACGGTGGAAAATGAGATTGTGCTTTATGATAATGAAGGCAATGTGCTTGATCAGAGCCTGATGATCCTTGACCATACCTCCGCCGAGGTAACGGTACAGGTGCTCAAACAGAAATGGGTGCCGGTAGTCTTTGATTTCCTGAATGTACCGCGGGATTTCCCGATTACCCAGTTGGATTATGAATTGGACCGCGGGGAGATCCTGATCGCAGGGCCGGAAGAGGAAGTGGATGCCTTTAAAGAGCTCAACCTCGGTTATGTAAACGTCAATGAGATCACCCGCGGATTTGCGCAGATCTTCGACGTCAGCCTGCCGAGTGGTTTCCTGAATGTGGATAATGTCCAGTCGATCAGCGTGAAATTCGATACGGAGGACATGGAAGAAGCCACTTATACGGTGACCAACCTGGTGCCGATCAATGTCCCGGTCAACTATGACGTTTCGGTCAGCACCTCGCAGTTGACCGGCGTGACCATCATCGGCGACCCGGAAGAAATGCAGACCCTTTCGGCGAGCGACCTGGTGGCGGAGATCGACCTGTCCGCGCGGGACGTCACCCCTGGGCCATATAACCTGCCGGTGCGCATTTCTGCGCCGAACAAAGGGCTTGTGTGGGCTGTTGGGGATTACAGCGCGGTGGTGACCATCACCGAACGGGAATAAAACCAAACCAACATGGGGGCGGCCTGAAAAAATGGCCGCCCTTTCTTTGGTGCAATGGAGGATAAAAAATATGGCGATCCTGGTACATTCGGTACAGACATCCCTGGACGAGCCGCAGCAGGAAGCGGTGCAAAAAGCGGCGAAACTGCTCGGTATTGCACCGGGACGGCTGGCTTCGGGGAAAATTACCAAGACTTCTTTGGATGCGCGTCGGAAGGGGCGGCCGCATTTTGTCCATTCGGTCAGCCTTTCGCTAAAGGATGGGGAAACGGCTGAGAAAAAGATCGCAGCGGCATCCGGCGGCCGGGCGGTGTTTTCCGGCGAAGCGCCCCTGCAGGTGGCATTGGGGGAAAAGCCGATGCTGTCCCGCCCGGTGATCGCAGGATTCGGCCCGGCTGGGATGTTTGCGGGGCTGCTTTTGGCGCAGCATGGATACCGCCCGGTGATTTTTGAACGCGGCAGCCGGATGGAAAAACGGGTCGCGGCTGTGGAAGGGTTCTGGCGGCAGGGGACGCTGGACAGCCGCGCCAATGTGCAGTTTGGGGAAGGGGGCGCCGGCACCTTTTCGGATGGAAAATTAACCACCCGCATCGGCGATCCGAAATGCAGCTGGGTGTTAAAGGAACTGCACCGTCTGGGCGCGCCTGACGAGATTTTATATCAGGCAAAACCGCATATCGGGACCGACCTTTTGCGGGACGTCGTGCAAAATATCCGCAGGGAAATCATACGGCTGGGCGGGGAGGTATGCTTCGAAACGGCGGTCACCGGGCTTTCGGTCAAAAACGGCGCGCTTTCGGGCGTAAAGACCGAAAATGGGGATGTTGCAGCGGAAAACCTGATCCTCGCCGTTGGGCACAGCGCCCGGGACACCTTTGCAATGCTGCTCGGCGCAGGGCTGGAGATGCAGCCGAAGCCGTTTTCGGTCGGTGTGCGGATCGAACATTTGCAGGAGCAGATCAACCGCGGGCTTTATGGCGAGCTGGCGGGGCATCCTGCCTTACCGGCGGGGGAGTACCAGCTGTCCAAGCGGCTGAGCGAACGGGGGGTCTATACCTTCTGTATGTGTCCGGGCGGGCTGGTCGTGCCGTCCGCCTCAGAGGACGGCGGGGTGGTCACAAACGGGATGAGTTACCATGCGCGGGATGGGAAAAATGCCAATGCAGCGGTGGCGGTTTCGGTCACGCCGGATGATTTTGGGCGCCATCCGCTGGATGGGGTGGCCTTCCAGCGGCAGCTGGAACAGG
>CALXGW010000124.1 GCA_944387965.1 uncultured Anaerotruncus sp.
CGCCGCCCGCAAAACAGCGGATGCGCTGGAACTTTGCATGGGGAAAAAATATTGGCCGATGCCGAGCTACAGCGATATCCTGTTTTACGTTTAAACCGTATTGTTACAGCACCCCAATATAAAAAGCGGGGATGGGTTAACCCATCCCCGCTTTTGTTTTGCCTTTGCGCCGCCGGACACAGGCCGGCTGGCAGGGACAGCTTCAGCTGGGATCCGACTGCTCCGGCGCCGGGAGCACCCGCTGTACCCGCGCGAGGGTGATGCGGTGGTTTTCGATCATATCCACATAGATATGCAGCCCATTGATCTCCATCTCCAGCGAAGAGCCGTCCCGTGGGATGGTGTTTAAGCGGCTGAAAACCATCCCGCCCAGGGTGTTGTAATCCCGGTCTTCCGGCAGCTCGATATCCAGCTCTTCCTCAAGGGATTCGATGCTGACCGATCCGGTGGTCCGCCACATATTGTCGCCGATCTTTTCAATTTCTGCCGGTTCAGACGGGTCAAACTCGTCGTAGATATTGCCGACGATCTCTTCCAGTAGGTCTTCGATGGTGATGATCCCGGCCGTCTCGCCGTATTCGTCAACCACGACCGCCAGATGTACCTTCTTCTGCTGCAAATCCCGGAAAAGGACCGAGCATTTGATGCTTTCCGGCACGAAATACGCCGGGCGGAGCAGGTCTGCCAGCGGGCGGGGGGAGGGGTTGTGCTGGTCGATCAAAAATTCCCGGACGGTCAGGATGCCGACGATATCATTGAGGTCTTTGCGGTATACCGGGAAGCGCGATAGGCCGGTCTGTTCAATCAGTTCCATGATCTCGGGGATCTGCGCGTCGATCTGGATTGCCTTTACATCCAGGATATGCGTCATGCTGGTGGAAGCGATGCATTCGCCAAAATCGAACACGTTTTCAATCCATTCCCGTTCTTCATGCTCGATCGTCCCTTTTTCTTCGCCAAGATCCATCATCAGCCGGATCTCTTCCTCGGTGACGCCGGCTTCCTCCGCTTCGGCCTTCATGCCGATCAGGCGCAGGACGCCATTGGTGGAAAGGGCCAGGAATTTTACCACAGGCCGCATAAGTACCGCCAGGGTGGAAACGACGCCGCAAGAGATGCGGGCCATCTCATAGGATTTCTGCATGGCGATCCGCTTAGGGACCAGCTCGCCGAAAATCAGGGTGAAATAAGATAGGATAATCGTGATAACAATGACCGAAAGGGTATGCAGCGTGGGGATGGGGAGGAGGGTAAAGCCAAGATCCTCGTAAACCCAGGCCACCAGATATTCGGAAAAGCTTTCCGCGGCAAAGGCGCTGCCCAGGAACCCGGCCAGGGTGATGCCGATCTGGATGGTGGAAAGGAAGCCGGAAGGCTCCTCCACCATTTTTAGCAGGCGCGCCGCTTTTTTATCCCCTTCTTCTTCCATCTTGCGCAATTTTGCCCCGTTAAGGGAAATTACAGCGATCTCGGTCATGGCAAAAAATGCGTTGATCAAAATCAAGGCAGCCTGTATCAACAGCTGCTGCACAATAGAACCCATAAGTACTCTCCTTCAATCCAAACTCAAATCCATATCCAGCGAAAAGGCAGGGTACTTATGCTATTCCAGCATTTTGGCGGATAAATACAAAAAGACATCGCACACCCCCGCAGAAGGGAGCATGCCACGCCTAAATAGGTTTACCCTTGTTATACGGCTGGCTGTCTGGTTATTTCCCGTGTCACTGTCCGGGCCGTCCATAATAAAAAGCATCCTTTCTACTATAATTAAGCTTATTATAGGGAAAAGCGCCCGCCTTGTCAAGATGGCGGGGGCTGGCGCTTGGTTTTATATGCGGCCCGCCTTGCAATCGCGCGCTGTTTTCGTTATAATGGAACCGGTATATATGGCTTTTTTGAAATTCAAAGGGACGGCGTTTCACAGGCGCCGGCCTTTATTACAGATATTATGTAAAATCAGGCTGCAACATGCAGGAGGTAGCGTGAAAAAATTTTTTCGATCGGTCTTTACTTATATCCGCCAGACTGACAGATGGCTTTGGCTGCTTTGCCTGGGGCTTTCCGGCTTCAGCGTCGTACTTTTGACCGGCATGGTACATTCGGGCGTCTGGAGCGCCCAGGGGCTGCGTATGCGCACGGTGCTCGTCCAGATAGCGGCAACCGTGCTGGGGGTGGCGTGCGCGCTGGTGCTCTCCAAATTTGATTACCACACATTGGCAAACCTGTGGAAGCTGCATGCGCCGCTGGCGTACCTGTTTGTGATGTCCACCTTTTTGATCGGCGTGGGCGCGAGCGAACGGCTCGGGGATAAATCCTGGATTCAGATCCCTTTTACCAGTATGACCATCCAGCCGGCGGAATTTTTGAAAATTTCTTTTATTTTAACCCTGGCTGCCCATCTTTTTGCCGTCCGGGAACAGATCAACCAGCCGTTACATGTGCTGGCGCTCTGTATCCACGGCGCATTCCCGATCCTGCTGATCCATGTGCAGGGGGACGATGGGACGGCGCTGGTTTTTGCGTTTATTTTTATCGGGATGGTGTTTGCCGCCGGGATCAGCTGGAAATATATTTTGGCAGCCGTCCTTGCGGCGGCGGCAGCGCTGCCGGTGCTGTGGTTTTTTGTGCTCAGTGATTTCCAGAAACAGCGTTTTTTGGTGCTGTTCAACCCCGAGACAGCCAATGTGCAGTCCGATTATTACCAGCAGCACTGGGCCAAGCTGGTGATCGGGTCGGGGCGCATCTGGGGGAAGGGCATTTTCAGTTCGGGGCACCGGTATGTGCCGGAAGCATATAACGATTTTATCTTTTCATTCATTGGTGAATCGCTCGGGTTTGTGGGCTGCCTGGCGGTGCTGGCCGCCTTGACGGCGCTTTGCATCAAAATATTGGCGAATACCCATTATGCGGAGGATTTGCAGGGACGGCTGATCTGCGTGGGGGTGTTTTCGATGCTGACCTGCCAGATCGTGGTGAATATCGGCATGTGCCTTTCCCTGGTGCCGGTGATTGGGATCACTTTACCGTTTTTGTCTTCCGGCGGCTCTTCGGTGCTGACCAATTATCTGGCGCTGGGGCTGGTGCTGTCGGTATATATGCGCAATCCCAAAACAATTTTTGGTTCATAAAAGTTATATTCAGCAGGGAGGTCATCTTGCATGAAATCGGATATCGAAATTGCCCAGGCTGCCAAAATGCGCCCGATCAGTCAGATCGCCGGGGAACTGGGCATACTGCCGGAGGAATTGGAGCCGTACGGGCATTATAAGGCGAAATTGTCCGAATCGGTCTATCAGCGGCTGGCCGGGCAGCCGGACGGCAAACTGGTGTTGGTGACGGCAATCAACCCTACCCCCGCCGGGGAAGGCAAAACGACAACCACCGTCGGGCTGGGCCAGGCGATGGGGCGGCTCGGCAAAAAGGCTGTCATTGCGCTGCGGGAACCGTCGCTCGGGCCGGTATTCGGCATCAAAGGCGGCGCAGCCGGCGGCGGATATGCACAGGTGGTGCCGATGGAGGATATCAACCTGCATTTTACCGGCGATATGCATGCGATCACCGCGGCCAACAATCTGCTTTGCGCGCTGCTCGATAACCATTTGCAGCAGGGCAACGAACTGGGCATCGACCCGCGCCGCATCCTGTTCAAACGCTGCATGGATATGAACGACCGGGCGCTGCGCAATGTCATCGTCGGCCTGGGCGGGAAAGCCAATGGGGTCGTGCGGGAGGACGGCTTTATGATTACCGTTGCTTCCGAAGTGATGGCCATCCTTTGCCTGGCAAACGATCTGGACGACCTGAAAAAACGTTTGGGAGATATCTTGGTCGCATATACTTATAGTAATACACCGGTCTATGCCCGCGACCTCAAGGCGGACGGTTCGATGGCGGCGCTGCTCAAGGACGCCCTCAAGCCGAACCTGGTGCAGACGCTGGAAAATACCCCTGCACTCATGCATGG
>CALXGW010000125.1 GCA_944387965.1 uncultured Anaerotruncus sp.
TCCAGGATTACATATATCCTTGCAATCCTGTTGATCCTCTTAAATACCTACCGGATGATGCGTATAAGCGATGGGACGATGGTGGCGGCCAATATTGCGGCGCTGCTGGCTGTAGTAATTGCGTTTGCGCGTTCGGAAAAAGCCCCTAAAGAGCACTCCTGAACCAAGGAAAACCATTCAATCAAAAGCAAACCCCTGCGGATAACTTTTGTTAGCCGCAGGGGGTTTTTGTCTGCCATATCAGGCATACAGGGATTGGCCATCAGGCATTTGGTCGCGCTTTTTCATCAGCTTTCCGAAAATTAACAAAAAGACGGTCGTGGAAATGATCCCGCCGATGATATCGCAGGCAGGCTCGGCAAAAAAGGCGCTTTGTGCCCCCCAAAGCCGGGGTAAAAGCAGGATATATGCAAAAAATTGCAGTTTGCGGGTCATTGAAAGGCTGACCGCTATTTTTGCAATCCCCAATGCCGTAAGCCCGTCCACAAAAGTATACTGGAAAGCCAGGACAACGACCCCCAAGGTGAATACCCGGATCCCCCAGACGGAAAGCGCAATATATGCCGGATCTTGCGTAAAGATATGCACAAAAAAATGCGGGGCAAACTGGGAGAGTAAAAACATAAAGCCGGTAAAACCCAGACAGAGCAGAAGGATGCAGCGGACAGCCCTGCGGATACGGTTGGTTTGTTTTGCACCGTAATTGAAGCTTAAAATTGGCTGGGTACCGCTGGTAATACCGCCAAGCGGCAGGGTAATCAGCTGCATATAGCTTTGCACAATGGTGGCGCAGGTAATCAGCATATCCCCCTCTTTTTGCCCTCCGTACCGCTGCAGGACGCTGTTTAACACAATAATGACAATGCTGTCGGTTGCGATGATAATAAAAGGGGAGAACCCAAACGAAAGTACCCGCTTGATGACCGCTTTGGAATATCCGCCGAGGGTGATGCGCACCCGTGGACGGATACCAAACAAAAAATGCAGCACAAAAGCGGCGGACACAGCTTGGGAAAGCACGGTAGCGACCGCAGCGCCGGCCACGCCCCATCCCAGGAAAAAAATAAAGACCGGGTCGAGCAAAATATTCAGCACCGCCCCGATGAGTACCGCGGACATTGCCGTTTTGGAATATCCCTGACAGGTAATAAATTGGTTTAATCCGGAAGTGAGGATGGCAAACACGGTTCCAAAGGCGTAGATGGTGAGATAGGTATTTGCATACGGAAAAGTGGCAGGACTGGCGCCGAACCACATCAGCAGAGGCCCTTTAAAAGCCAGGACAACGCCGGTCAGGATGGCGGAAATCACCAAAAGCATCATATAACAATTAGCCAAAATCTGTTCTGCGCCGTCCTGGTTGTCTTCCCCCAGGCGGATCGCCAAAAGCGGGGCGCCGCCCACACCGATGAGAAACGCAAAAGACGAGATCAACGTGACGATCGGGCCGCATACCCCTGCGCCAGCCAGCGCATCCGCACCGATATGAGGGATATTGCCAATATACATACGGTCTACGATACTATATAAAACATTTACAAACTGTGCCAGCATCGAGGGGATCGCAAGGCGAAAGACAAGCTGGCGTATCGGGTCAGCCCCAAGGTTATTTTCTCTTGCCATCATTGACTCCTATTTCAGCGGAAGAATCCGGAACAAGTAAAAAAACATAATGCGTATCTGAGGACAGGGAAGGTACGAACGTAAATCCCTGCCAGCAGAATTCCTTGAGCTGTTCCGGCTGTTCTGCCTGATTTTTTACGATCCAGCGCGCCATCTGTCCGCGCGCCATTTTTGCCCATGTCGCCACTGTGCATCGTTTCCCCTTGCGAAAAACCAAAAAATCACAGCAAATAAACCGGTCGCCGGGGCGCAGATGAGGGAAAACCGCTTTTGCATATTCAGCGGAAGCAAGATTTACCACCGGTTCCCCATGGGAAAACAGATCCTGGTAAAACAGATCCCCCCAAAACTGATAAAGAGTTTTTCCGTCTAAACGCAGCCTCGAAAAAAATTCCAAACGATGGGGAAGGATCCCGTCGCAGGGACGGAGCACCCCATAAAATGCGGATAAGGGACGCAGGCATTCCTGCGCGAAAGCAAGTTCTTCCAGGCTCAGGCTGCCGGCATCCAGCTGCTGATACTGTAAGCCGTGGTAAGACAGCAGCGCGGCTGTCCCGGGCAGTTCAGGGGAAAATTGCTGAAAGTCCTGATAAGCGCGCAGAGCCAATTCCGGGTTGACCGAGAGCAGGCTTTCCAGCTGCCAGGGGCTGCTATTTTTCAGTTGTGCGCACAGCGTTTTTGTCTGCGCCAAAAAACGTGGGCGGGTGAGGGGAAGGCCCGGCATGGGATGCGGGACAATATTTTTTGCCGGCGATAAGATTACTTTCAAAATCCAGCCCTCCTTTTCCAAAGCCGTGTCTAAGGATACCACTGTGCTTTTGTTTTTGCAACCATTGTTTTTTTGACCTTTTTTGGGAAAACTAACCCGTACACAGAAAAAACAAAGGTTAAGGATATCAAAACGCCATTTCCTGCTGCAATGGCAGGCTTTGACGCCTTGAAAAGATTAAAGGGGGAAGACGATTATGCCCAAAGCATCCCGTCGACCGGAAGGGCTGTTTTTTAACCGTTTTTTGAACGGGGTGGAAGCGGTGGGCAACCGGTTGCCGCATCCGGTTACATTGTTTGCTGTTTTGGCGGCGCTTATGATATTTATTTCTGCATTATGTGCAAAACTGGGGGTATCGGCCACAGGGATGCTGGTCAACCGGGAAACCAACCAGGTGGAAGAACAGACGATTTATGCAGTAAGCCTGCTTAACCGGGAAGGGGTCACCCATATATTGACCCAGGCGGTCCGGAACTTTACCGGATACGCCCCTTTAGGGGTCGTATTGGTGGCGATGCTCGGCGTAGGCGTCGCCGAGGGGAGCGGGTATATCGGCGCACTGCTCAAGCAGGCAGTGCGGGTGACACCGAAAAAAATGGTGACGGCAGCAGTGGTATTTTTAGGGGTAATGTCCAGCCTTGCATCCGACGCAGGATATGTGGTTTTGGTCCCAATGGGGGCGCTGTTGTTTGCCGCTTATGGACGGCATCCGATGGCAGGGCTTGCGGCGGCCTTTGCAGGGGTATCCGGTGGATATTCAGCCAACCTGATGATCGGCTCGACCGAACCGATGCTGGCGGGTATTGCGACTGAAGCCGCTGGGCTGGTGGATCCGGCGTGGGTGGTGGAACCAACGGCAAACTGGTATTTTATGATCGCATCCACCTTCCTGATCACATTGCTTGGCACATTGGTGACAGATAAAATTGTAGAACCCCGTTTGGGAAAATATCATGGGGACTTACCTGAATTTACAGATGACAGCGCCCAATTGACGCACCGGCAGCGGCGTGCGCTCCGATGTGCAAATTGGACGTTTTTGGGGATGCTTGTTTTGATTGCGGCTGCGGCATTTCCGACTGGTTCCTGGCTGCGCAATCCACAGACCGGCAGCCTGATCTCCGGTTCGCCGCTTATGGACGGGATCATTATATTGATCGCGCTGTTTTTCCTGATCCCTTCGGTGGTATACGGATTTTTATCCGGGAGTTTCCATTCAGAAAAGGACGTATGCGAAGAGCTGGCAAAAGCAATGCAGGCAATGGGCGGCTTTTTGGTGCTTGCATTTGTTGCATCCCAGTTTCTGGATTATTTCAATTACTCCAGGCTGGGGACCATCCTGGCGGTGCATGGGGCAGCCCTCCTGGAAAATACCGGGATTGGCGGGATCCCACTGATGCTGCTTTTTATTCTGTTTTCCGCCTTCACCAACCTGTTTATGGGGTCGGCATCCGCTAAATGGACCATCCTGGCGCCAGTATTTGTGCCAATGTTTATGCTTCTGGGATATTCGCCGGCGCTCACACAGATGGCCTATCGGATTGGGGATTCCTGCACCAATCTCATCACCCCGTTGATGAGCTATTTTGCAATGGTGGTGGTATTTGCAAAGAAATATGAGAAAGGCTCCGGGATCGGCACACTCATTTCCACCATGCTGCCGTATTCCCTGGTGTTTTTGGCGGGCTGGTCGCTTTTGCTGATCGTTTGGATGCTGCTGGGGTTGCCGCTTGGGCCGGGTGCGGGGCTTTATCTTTAAAATTTTATTGATCGCATAAAAAGGCGAGGCATTTCAAAATGCCTCGCCTTTTTAAACCCTGGACAATTATTTTTTATAATAAGCAATCAGCGCCTGTGTCCCGTCGTCCCCCATGCCGTCCGCTTCCAGGCTGCAGTACATTTGCAGCACCTTTTCCATCACCGGCAGGCAGACGCCGCCTTGCTGCGCACCTTCTTCTGCAATTTTGAGGTCTTTGATAAAATGCTTGATAAAAAACCCAGGTGCAAAATCGCCGGAAAGCATTTTAGGCCCATTGTTGCTCATCTGCCAGGAACCGGCTGCCCCGGAACCAATGGTATCCAGCATTTTTTGCAGATCCAGCCCCTGCGCCTTCGCATATGCGACCGCTTCGCTCACACCGGCCACCGTCCCGGCAATTGCGATCTGGTTGGCCATCTTGGTACGTTGACCTGCCCCGGCAGAGCCTTCATAGCAGATGTTTTTGCCCATTGCTTCAAACAGCGGCAGGCAGGCGTCAAAATCCGCCTGTTCTCCGCCGACCATAATGGCAAGCGTCCCATTTTTTGCGCCGGTATCCCCGCCGCTGACCGGCGCATCCAATGCATGAAGCCCTTTGGCTTTTGCAGCTTGGTAGATCTCTTCGCTGAGTTTCGGGCTGGTGGTGGTCATATCAATTAAGTAAGCGCCGGGTTTTGCGGACGAAAGGACGCCCTGGGGGCCAAAATAAACCTCTTGCACATCTTTGGGGTAGCCGACAATGGTGATGACAGCGTCCATCCCCTGCGCACAGGCCGCCGGGGAATCTGCCCATTTAGCGCCTTTCTGCAAAATCGGTTCGGCTTTTGCCTTGGTACGGTTATAGACAGTAAGCGAAAACCCGGCCTTCATTAAGTTGCGCGCCATCGAAAGCCCCATAACGCCAATGCCAATAAATCCAATTTCCTTCATTTGATTGCCTCCTTTATGTAAATGGGATACCGCCTGTTACAGAGAGCCCGTTTCAGCCATGCAGGCGCATCCAGTTTTCGGCTGTGCGTCCGGTCCGGCAGAGAAAGTCCATTGCCTCGACCGGATACTGCCCAACGGCTGTTTCCCCGGTGAGCAGCAGGGCATAGGCGCCATCCAGCGCGGCATTGAAAACGTCGCAGACCTCTGCGCGGGAGGGGATGGGCGAATGCTCCATCGAGTGGAGCAGATGGGTCGCAACTAAAAATGGTTTTTTCTGTGCCCGGCAGACCGCTGCGGCCTGCTTTTGGGCAGCCGGCAGATCCCAGAGCGGAAGGTCGCTGCCAAGGTCGCCGCGCGCGATACAAAACGCATCCGCATAGGGCAGCAGCTGCCCAAGGTTTGCAAGGCCGGCACGGTTTTCCAGTTTTGCGATCACCCGCAGATGCCCCGCGCCATATTTGGCAATGGCGTCGCGCACCGCAAGCAAATCTTCGGGGCTGCGGACAAATGGCTGCAGCAGGTCGGTCGCGCCATATTCCGCCGCATGGGAGAGGTTTTCCAGGTCTTCTTGCGTGAGTGTGGGCGGCGTGATGCCGGAACCGGGAGCGGCAATGCTTTTGCGGGAATGCAAAAGCCCGCCGCGTTTGACTGTACAGAGGATACTGTCCGGTCCAGCGGATAAAACGTCCAGCGCGATGGCACTGTCATCCAGCAGCAAAAGCTGGCCGGCATCCAGGCGATGGGAAATCAATGCGGGCGGTACCGGCAGGCCGCCTTTGCCGAGTGTGACCTGGTCGCCGTCGCAAAGGCAGACCGGTTGGGGTAGGTCCCCGATGCGCAGTTCCGGCCCTTGCAGATCCAGGATCAGACGGGGACAGACCCCTGCGCGGGCAGCGCTGCGGTGAAAGGCATCCAGCCATTCCCCGCAGGCGGTAAGAGGCATGTGGGAAAGATTCAGGCGCATGCCGGACATGCCAACAGAAAACATTTGAAAAAGGATTTGTTCGTTGGCGCAGGCAGGGCCGAAGGTACCGTAGAATTCCAAGGCGACATCTCCTTTAAATGGCGGGACCAGATAAAAATCCATCCGGTTTTGACCGGAGCATATAATGCGGGACGCATCGCCCTGGCCATAGATTATGGTAAAATAACCGCTTTGCGGTTATTTTACCATAAAGCGGATGTTTTGACAAATCTATTTGGGTTGCAGACAGCAAATTTTTGCAAGAAACAATCGCACAAAATGCAGGAAGCAGCTTTACGCCTAAATGTTGAAAAAGTATGTAAAAAGCCTAAAAATGGGTGGAAAATTTGTATATGAAAGAAAGAAAAACAAAAAATATTGATAATAAACAATTTTTGTAAGAAAAAAACTTGCACAAAGATAAAAAATATGTATAATGATAAAAAGTATTTTCACAGAACATTCATAAATAGCGGAGCCCTTTACCAAGCATATCTGAAGCAAATTCCCCCAGAAAGCGCTTGTAGAAAAGAGGGGTTCCTATTCGCAGAAGGAAAGCCGTTTGTGCGCAGTTGTGCCCAGGCAAAACAGATAGAAAGGAACCGGGAATATGAAGTATTTTATCCGCCGTGTGCTTTATGCCATACCTGTCCTCATACTCGTTTCTTTGCTGATTTTTATCATGACGCGGATTATGCCCGGCGATCCGGCAAGGATGTATGCCGGAGAACAGGCGCCGGAATCCACCGTCGAGCAGATCCGGGAAGAGATGGGGCTGAATAAAAGCCTGCCGGAACAGTTTGTGATTTATATGTCCGACCTGCTCAGAGGCGATTTCGGTTACGCATGGCATACCGAGCATGAGGTGATCGATGACTTTGCTGCACGCTTCCCGGCAACTTTGGAGCTGGCCATTTGCAGCCTGTTGCTGGCGGTGGTGATCGGCGTGCCGTTGGGGATTCTTTCGGCGACCCATAAGAATTCCATTGTGGACCATTTTTCCCGCCTGTTTTCACTGGCAGGCGCTTCGATGCCGGTCTTTTGGCTGGGGCTTATGCTGGTATTGGTGTTTTATGTAAAATTGGGCATCAGCCCTGCGCCGATGGGGCGGATTGGGAATGGGCTGAATGACCCGACACATATTACCGGGCTGTTCATCCTGGACAGCATGTTGACCGGTGATACAGCTGCACTGAAAAGTTCGCTTTCGCAGATCGCGCTGCCTGCGGTCACCCTGAGCCTGGCAAGCATGGCGATCATTACCCGCATGACCCGTTCGAGCATGCTGGAAGTGCTGGGGCTGGATTATGTGCGGACAGCACGCGCCAAAGGGCTGAAGGAAAGGGTTGTGATCTATCGCCACGCATTTTCCAATACCCTTATCCCGCTGCTGACAGTTTTAGGTTCCCAGTTTGGGCTTTTGCTTGGATATACCGTCGTGGTAGAAACGATCTTTGCGTGGCCCGGGATCGGCAGTTATGTGACCGATTCCATCCTGATTACCGACTATGCGCCGATCCAGGCGTTTGCGCTGTTGAGCGCGGTGCTCTATCTGGTTATCAACCTGGTGCTCGATCTGCTGTATACAGTGGTCGATCCCCGTGTCAAATATGAATAAGGGAAGGGGTTGGATGATTTGAAGCGTAAGAGTAATCAACAGAATACGCAGCAGGCCCCGCAGCGCGCAACCGTCTGGCAGACCTTTTCACGCAATAAACTGGCGGTAATCGGGCTGATATTGATTCTTTTCTGGGTCGTGGTGGCGATATTTGCACCGGTTTTGGCGACTCATGACCCGAATGACCCGATTGTTGCGGAAAAGTTCATGCATCCGGGCGAAGGCGGGCATATCCTGGGCACGGATAACTTTGGACGGGATATTTTCAGCCGTGTGGTATATGGTGCACGTATTTCCATTTGGGCGGGCGTCATTTCGGTGGGTATTTCGTTTTGCATCGGCGTACCGCTGGGCGGAATTGCTGGATATTACGGCGGGGCGATCGGAAATGTGATCATGCGTGTGATGGATGGGTTATCCGCTTTCCCGTCGCTGGTACTTGCCATTACTTTGGCGGTGTCCATGGGGCGTGGGACGGTGAGTGCAATGGTTGCAGTAGGTATTGTAAGCATCCCGGATTATGCACGTCTGATGTTTGCACAGACTTCTTCAATCAAAGCGATGCCATATATTGAAGCAGGACGCGCCGTTGGGCTGAAAACGTCCTCCCTGATTTTAAAACATATTTTTCCAAACTGCCTTTCCCAGCTTTTGGTGCGCGCCACATTGGGGCTTGGTATGGCGATCCTGACGGTTTCAAGCCTGAGCTTCTTAGGGCTCGGCGTCCAGCCGCCGACGGCGGAATGGGGCGCAATGATTTCAGATGGGCGCAGATATATTGTTTCGGGGGAATGGTGGATCACGACCTTCCCGGGACTTGCGATCATGACGTCTATTTTGGGCTTTAATCTGGTAGGCGATGGTGTACGCGATATCCTTGACCCGCGCAACCGGACCGGCTCTTAATATAGTAAAATTATAGGAGGAAATGAGAAATGGCCAAGAAACTTTTGGCAGCCCTGCTCTGTGCAGTGATGACCATCAGCGTATTCTCCGGCTGTGCAAGCAATGCAAATGCAAACGCTTCGTCCTCTGCGGCATCTTCTGCAGCAGAAGGCAGCGAATCCGGCACGGGGGAAGCAGCAGCTTCTGATGGCACAATCACTGTCGCAAGTTCTACTTTGGGTTCCACCCTGGACCCGGTGGACTGCACCGACGGCGCCTCTTCCATGTTTATTTATGCAGCATATGACCGTCTGGTCAAATATGCAACCAAGGAAGTGGACGGCGTCACCTACGCGGATGTGGAAAACTTTGATCCATCTATTGCAAAAGATTGGACGGTATCCGAGGATCAGAAAACCTGGACTTTCTACCTGGATGAGAACGCAAAATTTGCGAATGGCGACCCAGTAACATCGGAGGATGTCAAGTTTTCCTTTGAACGCTGCGGCTCCCGCCCGCAAGGCGAATTTGTTTTTAGCCTGACAAACATTGAGTCGATCGATACCCCGGATGATTACACGGTTGTTTTCAACCTGCACACCCACTGCCCGATCTTCCTGCAGCTGATCGAAGTTTACAGCTTTGCGATCTGCAACAAGGAAGAAGTGGAGGCGCAGCCGGAGGGCTGGCTGAACGACCATACCGCCGGTTCCGGCCCGTATGTGATCGAGAAGTATGATGTTGCCACCGAAGTTTCGATGACTGCACGCGATGATTATTGGAATGGCCGTGCGGCAAACGACAGGATGGTCGTAAAACTGGTCAAAGAGATCTCCAACCGCCAGGTTCTGCTCGAAAAGGGCGACGTGGATATCGCGTTTGACCTGCCGGAGAAAGAACTGGATGCCCTGGATGCAGAAGAAGGCATCCGGATCCAGACCGACCCGAGCAACAAGATCCTTTATCTGGCGATGAACTGCCAGATGGAACCGTTTGACGACCCGCTGGTACGCCAGGCAATCTGCTATGCGATCCCGTATGACTCGCTGATCGAGGATGTCATGTTTAATCGTGCGACCCGCCTGAAGAGCTGCATCCCGTCCATTATGCCGGGCCATATCGAAAATGAGAACACTTATTATGAGCAGGATCTGGACAAGGCCAAAGAACTGCTGGCACAAGCCGGTTATCCGGATGGGTTCACGTTTGACTTTACGCTGGGCACCGGGTTCCAGGATTGGGAGGATGCTGCTGTCCTGATCCAGGCGGAACTGGCAAAAATCGGGGTCACGATGAACATTGAAAAAATGGAACGCGCTCAGTTCCTTGAGGTTGCCGGCCAGGGCAAATTGGCGGCGTTTATCAACCGCTTCATGTCCTTCGTCAACGACCCGGGTTATCTGACCGGTCTGCTGCTGCATACCGATGGCCACTTCAACTACAACCTTTTTGATAACGCTCAGGTGAATGAACTGTATCAGAACACGGTGGATACGCTCAATACCGAAGAGCGTCTGGAAATCTTCTCGGATGTACAGGAAGTTGTCAAAGAGGAAGCTCCTTGGGCTTACCTGTATGAATACAATTTCTCCCTCGGCCTGCGCGACAATATCCAGGATTATGTTTACCATCCGGATATGACCCTGCGTTTTGACACCCTGAAAAAAGCTTAATGAGATAAGAGTGAAACCCGTCCGGCACATCCTGCCGGGATATGCCGGACGGGCAATTCCCACAGGCACTCTGTTTGAAAGGTGAGAGGATATGGCGGAACGATTGCTGGAAGTCAAAGGATTGTGCACGGAGTTTAAAACGCTCAATGGCTCGGTACGCGCTGTAAACGGCGTGGATTTTTACCTCAATAAAGGCGAAACGCTGGGCATAGTCGGAGAATCCGGCTGCGGGAAAAGCGTGACCTCCCTTTCAATCATGCAGCTGCTCCCGAAAGGGATCGGCAAGGTTGTGGAAGGAGAAATCCTTTTTGATGGGGAAGATCTCTTGAGAATGCCCGAAAAGAAGCTGCTTACCATACGCGGCAAAGATATTTCGATGATTTTTCAGGAGCCGATGACATCCCTGAACCCGGTGTTCAAGATCGGCAAACAGCTTTCCGAAGTGCTGCGTTACCATATGAAAATGGATAAAAAGCAGGCTTGGGAAAAGTCGATCGAATTGCTCAAAAGCGTAGGGATTTCCCGGCCGGAAATGATTGTCAACGATTATCCGCATCAGCTTTCCGGCGGTATGCTGCAAAGGGTCATGATCGCGATGGGGCTGTCCTGCAACCCGAAAGTATTGATCGCAGACGAGCCGACAACGGCGCTGGATGTGACGATACAGGCGCAGATACTGGAACTGATGATGGAACTCAAACGCAATTATGATACGGCGATTTTGTTGATCACCCATAACCTTGGAGTGGTCGCAGAGGTTTGTGACCGGGTTTTGGTCATGTATGCCGGCTATGTGGTGGAGGAAGCGGATGTCAATACGCTGTTCGATCATCCATGCCATCCATATACCCAGGGCTTGCTCAAATGTATGCCAAAGGTGGATGAAACGCGCGAACGTTTGGATATGATCGAGGGCACCGTGCCGTCGCCATATGCGATGCCGCAGGGATGCCGGTTTGCACCGCGCTGCCCGAAACGTATGCCGCAGTGCGACACCGAAAAACCGGAACTCTACGACCTGGGCAATGGGCATAAATGCCGCTGCCTGCTTTACAGGGAGGGGGATCAGTGATGGGCACTTTACTGGAAGTCAATCATTTGAAGAAATATTTCCCGATTAAAAAGGGGCTGCTCCGCCGGCAGGCAGGGGCGGTCAAAGCTGTGGACGATGTAAGTTTCTCGGTTGGGGAATGTGAAACATTCGGCGTCGTGGGCGAGTCCGGCTGCGGGAAATCCACAACCGGCCGTTCGATCCTGCGCCTGCTGGAACCCACATCCGGCGAGGTCAAATTTGACGGGGTGGACGTCTGCAAGCTTTCCCCGGAGGAGATGCGCAAGTTCCGTAAACATATGCAGATCGTTTTCCAGGATCCGATGTCTTCACTGGATCCTCGCTGGACAGTCGACAAGATTTTGGCCGAACCGTTAAAGCTGCATACCGATATGACGGCTGCGCAGGTCGATGACCGGGTGAAAGAGCTCATGGAGGAGGTCGGCCTTCCGTCTTACCATGCTTATAAATATCCGCATGAATTTTCCGGCGGCCAGAGGCAGCGCATTGGCATTGCAAAGGCGCTGTCGTTAAATCCGCGGTTTATTGTATGCGATGAGCCGGTATCTGCTTTGGATGTATCCATCCAGTCGCAGGTGCTCAACCTGATGAAGGATTTGCAGGAAAAATACAAACTGACCTATTTGTTTATTTCGCACGACCTTTCGGTGGTGAAATATATCAGTGACCGGATCGCTGTAATGTATCTGGGACGGATTGTGGAATTGGCAAAAGCAGATGAGTTGTTTGCACATATGCTGCACCCATATACACAGGCGCTGATCTCTGCCATCCCGCTGCCGGATCCCCATATCAAACGTGACCGGATCGTGCTTTCCGGGGATGTGCCGAATCCATCGGCGCCTCCTTCCGGCTGCACCTTCCATGAACGCTGCGCACACTGCAAACAGATCTGCAAAGAAGCAAGGCCGGAATTCAAAGAGGTATTCCCTGGCCATTATGTGGCCTGCCATCTTTATGATTAAGGCAAAATAACCGGTGAAATGCAAGAAAAGTTCCCTTAAACGGCTGTTGGGGGGATTTTTCTTGTCATATATGGAAAAATATGCGGCTGATGCCGGCATCAGTAAGAATGGAGGATGTCAGAATGGAAACGACCCTGATCCGCTGCGGCAAATTGTTTGATGGGGTGAAAGAGGAACTTGTGCCAGATATGGAAATTTTGGTAGAAGGTGAACGGATTGCCGCAGTCGGTAAAAATCTGCCGCATCCAGAGGGATGCAAGGTGATCGACCTGTCCGGCAGCACCGTCACGCCGGGGATGATCGATGCACATGTGCATCCGGATGCGTTTGATAATGACACCATGTTTATGGAAACCATTTTTGCTTCGGATGACTGGCGCACCCTTGGCACGCTGCATACCTGCCAGCAGGCGCTCCACAGAGGGTTTACCACCCTGCGTATCCCGGGGACGATCGCATCCTGCTCGTATGGGCTGGCCGATGTGCGCCGGGCGATCGATGCGGGCTATTTTGAAGGGACGCGGCTGGTGATCGCTTTCCGCAGCATGGGTACTACCGGCAGCCATGGGGATTTGACTCAGAGGCTGCATGCGCATCCGCTGCTGGGGGATCTTTATGAAGCTGCTGCAACCGGTATCGCAAACGGCCCGGACGAGTTCCGCAAAGCGGTGCGCAAGGAGATCAAATACGGTGCAGATTTTATTAAGATTATGGCGACGGGCGGTTTTGCATCCCCGAACGACGGCCCGGAAGAGCAGCACTGCAATGATGACGAGTTCCGTGCGATCATTGAAACAGCGCATAACCTGTGCAGGCCGGTCACGGCGCATACCTATGCGCCCGACCTGCTCATCAAGCTTTCCAATATGGGGATCGACGGGCTGGAACACGGTGCGCTGATGGATGAGCGCGCCGCAGAGGTGCTCGAGAAAAATGGTACCTATCTGGTGCCGACCTTCTGCCCGTATGATGAGATTATCAATCAGGATGAAGAAAACCTGCGCAAGAAAAAGCCGGAATTCCAGCGCAAGCTGCGGGCATATGCCGAGCGATTGACCGAGGCGCGTAAAGTGATCCGCCAGAGCAACCTGACGCTCGGTTACGGCACGGATTTTGTAGCGGTACATCAGCCATATGAGAACGGATATGAATATTCTGCATGGCTCAGAAGCGGGATGGATCCGTTCCGCGCATTGAAAGCTGCCACAAGCGTCAATGCAAAAATCCTGCGGCGGGATGATATCGGCCAGATCGCACCGGGTAAACTTGCGGATATTTCTGCTTGGAACCGCGACCTGCTCACCGACCATGAAGCGCTGCTTGACTGCGCCTTTGTTATGAAAGGCGGCGTGGTGTACGACGCGGTATCGGTGGTAGGCCCGAAACAGAAATAAGCGATCGGACAAAATTACAATATGGAGGAGCGGATCAAATGACAGCGATGCCTTATAGCCGGCAGGAATTGGGGATTGCCCTTGCCGGTGGCCATACCTATCAGGAACTTGCCCAAACGGTAAAACTTGCGGAGGAAAACGGCTTTGCGAGCTGTTGGATTGCAGAGGATTATTATTTTGGCGGCGCAATGGCTACTGCCGGGGCGCTGGCTGCAATGACCTCGAGAATCCATATTGGTATCGGGGTGGTGAACCCGTTCACCCGTGCACCGGAGCTTACTGCGATGGAAGCGGCCGCGGTGGATGCGATTTCCGGCGGGCGGTTCATCCTGGCGATGGGCTCCAGCAATAAGCGGTGGATCGAGGACCAGATGAAAATTCCCTTTGTCAAACCGATTACAGCGGCTACCGAAGCGGTGCAGATGATTAAGCAGCTGATTTCCACCGGGGAACTTGATTTTTCCGGCCAGGTACTTTCCGCGCAGAATGTCAAACTGAGCTTTACCCCGTGCCGCCGGGATATGCCGGTTTATATGGGCGTAAAAGGGGAGCGGGCGCTGCGTCTGGCAGGCGCACATGCGGACGGCGTCCTGGTTTCCTTTATGTGTTCCGCGCCTTATATCAAATGGGCGCGCGGGGTCATTGACCAGGGCGCGAAGGAGGCGGGCCGGGACCCGTCCGAAATCAAAATCAGCGCCTATATGCCGCTGTTCATTGGGGATTATCAGGAGGGCAAACGCTCGCTGGTCAACACCCTGGCGTATTATGTCGCCCGCACCGGCGACCAGCCGTTTATGCAGCAATCCGGGATCACACCGGAAGAATACCTGCCCATCCGGGAACTGGTGGATGCGGGCAAGGATGCGACCCATTTGGTCACCGATGAGATGGTTGAAAAATTTACCCTGATAGGCGACGCTGATCACTGCCGCGCCCGGCTGCAGGAATACAAAGAGGCAGGGCTGGACGAGCCGGTTTTCTGCGAATATGAAAAGGTGACCGCCCGCATGCAATTGGAGATGGCGATCAACCACCTGTTTTAAAAATCAGCCAGCCGGTTATGCCGGCTGGATCAGGAAAGGAAGGTTTTAAACGATGGACCGCAAGGAGAGAATCACCCAGCTGGTGGATGAAAAGCTGCCGGCCTTTACAAAAGTAAGCGATGAAATTTGGGGCTATGCAGAACTTTGCTACAAGGAATATCAGTCCTGCGATTGCCAGATTAAAGAGATGGAACGGCAGGGATTCCGGATTGAGCGCAACATCGCAGGGATTGAAACAGCCTTTATTGCTTCATATGGCGAGGGCCATCCGATCGTTGCCGTGCTTGGCGAGTATGATGCGCTGGCCGGACTCAACCAGGAAGCGGACAATATTCACCGCAATTCCTTTAAACCGGGCGAGCCGGGACATGGGTGCGGGCATAACCTGCTGGGCGCCGCTTCCATGTCTGCGGTAACAGCGATCAAGGAGTATATGCAGGAAAACAACCTCAAAGGGACCATCCGTTATTATGGCTGCCCGGCAGAGGAAGGCGGCAGCGCCAAAACCTTTATGGTGCGCGACGGCTATTTTAAGGATGTGGATATCGCGCTTTCCTGGCATCCATCCCAGTTCAATTATGTATGGGATGGGGAAGACTGCCTGGGGACGTATAATATCATTTTCCATTACAAAGGAATTGCAGCACATGCCGCGGCATGCCCGCAGCTGGGGCGAAGCGCGCTGGATGCGGTGGAACTGCTGAATATTGGCGTGCAGTTCCTGCGTGAACACATCATCCCGGAGGGGCGGATCCATTATGCAATCTTAAATTCCGGCGGTACGGCGCCGAATGTGGTGCAGGCGGAGGCCGAAGTTTCCTATGTGATCCGCGCGCCGAAGATGGCGGACATGTACGATATTGCCGACCGTGTTATCCGGATTGCCGAGGGCGCCGCAATGATGACTGACACCACCATGACCAAACGGGTGGTATCCGGGACATCCAACCTGCTTGCAACAAAAGCCGTATTCGACCGGTATGATGCAAACCTGCGTTCCTTCCTGCCGGTACCGTACACCGAGGACGAACTGGCGTATGCGAAGAAATTCAAGGATTCGCTGGATGTGTCCGACCGCAAACGGATGATTAACTGCCTGCGTGCAGATTATCCCGGAAAGAGCCTGAAAGAGCTGGAAGAGATGCTGGATATGCCGATGGCCAACTACATCTGCCGCGAAACAGGTAACACCGCTTCGACCGATGCAGGCGATGTGACCTGGGTGGTTCCGGGCTGCCAGCTGCATGTGGCCTGTTATCCCGCCGGTACCCCGTTCCATTCCTGGCAGATGACCGCCATGGGCAAATCCCCGCTTGCGCATCGCAGCATGGGGATTGCAGCGAAGGTGATCGCTATGACAGCGTTGGATTTTATCCTGGATGAAAAGCTGGTACAGCAGGCAAAAGCCGACTTTATTGAAAAACTCGAAGGCCAGACCTATCGCTGCCCGCTGCCGATGGATCTGAAACCCGGTGGGCACTAAGCTTTTGTATGAAAATCTAGATCAAAAGGAGGAAGTCTGATGCAGAAACGTTCGGTAGAGTTTGGCGTAGGGATCCCGACAGGCACAGAAGGATTGATGTATCCGGTTCCGTTTGTCAACGATGTGGAGGATAATATCCGCATTTCTATCCGTGCGGAGGAATTGGGGTATGCTTCCGTATGGGGGAACGACCATGTAGCGACCCAGAGTTATGTCATAGAAGATTTCCATCAGCCGCCCAACTATTATGCGCCGCTGATTACGTTGGCAGCGGTGGCGGCAAAGACGACCAAACTCAAAATGGCGACAGCGCTGCTTGTCCTGCCCAACCGGCATCCGGGGCTTTTGGCAAAAGAATTGGCCACGCTCGACCAGATCGCAGGCGGACGGCTCCAGATTGGTGTAGGATTGGGTGCATACCGCGAGGAATTTGAAGCGTTGTATGGGGATTTTTCCAAGGGCAAGGTGCGCGGGGAAATGCTGGATGAGTCGCTGGAGATTATGCAGAAGCTGTTTACCGAGGACAAGGTGAGCTTTCAGGGCAAATATTTTCAAGTGAAAGATTTACAGACCTATCCGAAGCCGGTCAATCGGCCGTTCCCGTTCTATATTGGTGGGAACAGCAAAAAAGGGCTGGATCGGGTGGTCAAATATGCGACCGGTTGGTTGCCTTCCGGATTTACCCCCGCCGAAATGAAGGAAATGGTGGACCTGTTGACAGAAAAACTTTCCGCCGCCGGCCGGGATATTTCCCAGATCGATGTCGCGCCGCAGTTTTCGGTTGCATTGGGGCGCACCCATGAAGAAGCCTGGAAAAAATATACATCCAGCCAGCAGTACCGCCATATGCTTTCTTTGGCGGAATCCACAATGAAGGGCATGGATCTTGACGACTGCATTAACCGGGATTTGATCGGCACGCCTGACGAAGTCGCGGGCCGCATCCAGGAATATATTGACGCAGGGGTCAACAGTTTCCCGGCAATTCTCTTTACGGCAGATACGCTGCCGCAGTTCTATGATGAAATGGAATGGTTTGCGCAGGACGTCATGAGCAGGTTCTGAAAAATACGGGGTGAAGGGGGGAAGACCCATGAAGCAGGATGATATTTTAGAAATGTATAAACCGCTGGTACGGTTTATTGCGCAGGTTTGTGGGCCTTCTTGTGAGGTATTGCTGCATGATTTGCGTGATATCGAACATTCCATCGTTGCGATCGAAAACGGACAGGTTACCGGCAGAAAAATCGGCGATACGATGACGGATTTTGGGCTGCGCAGCGTATTTGATGAACAGTTCCAGGATTGCGAATTTGTCACCAATTATGAAGGAAGCACCCGGGACGGGGAAAAGGTATTAAAATCCTCTACCTTTTATATCCGGGATGATGATGGAAAGGTAATCGCGTTGTTGTGTACCAATACCGATATTACTGACAAGATCGCGCTGCGCGACCGGCTCGATCAGGAGATCCGGCTCCCGGAAGGCGCAACGCTCGATCTGACGCAGCCGGATGTGGTCCCACATGATCGCGCAGCAAAAAAACCGGAGAAATTTACGGTATCTATGGATGAACTGGTGGAGCATATCCTAAACCAGACGATGTCGGAGCTCGGATTTAACGACCCGGTCCATATGCTGCCGGAAGAAAAGCGCAAATGTATCCGCCAGCTCAATGCACGCAACCTGTTTTTGCTGAAGGGTGCGGTGGGGGAAGTGGCAAAATATCTGCGCATTTCTGAACCTACCGTTTACCGGTATCTGCGCAGCCTTTCTTGACAAATAAAAACGCCTTCCAGCTTTATCTTGAGCCGGAAGGCATTTTTATAATATGTTGTTACGGCTGGGGCTTGCAGAGGATTTCATCCACTTTGGTATCAAGCCAACTCGCAGTATGTCCGGCGCGCAAAACGATGGCTGTATCTTCGCCGGTACCGGTGCCGCCGATGGCCATGACCGGTTCACGGTAACCGATTGCGCCGGCATCGGCCGCCATCAGCGCAATTTCTACGCACACTTTGGTCCCTTGCCCAAACATACGCAGGGTATAGGCAGCGACCTCCATCGGTCCAAGACCGTGGAATTTATTGGAAATGGCACGTTCGCCACCGGAAAGCGCATGGGTCATGGTGACCACCTTGACACCGGATTTTTCCAGTTCGGCCCGCACTTCGTCGCTCATTTCCTGTTCACCTGGGTTTTTGAATCCGCAAACATGGGAAACGCAGACGATTTTCATTCCCGCAACATCCAGTTTGAGCAGTTCCTGCACCGACTGGCCGCTGTTTGATGCAATCACGATTTTGGAAATGCCACGCGCTTTCGCGCCTTCCACCGCAATTTTCAGGGTTTCTGCTGTATTTTCCTTGCCGGGGCGTGCGAATAATTTCATTATTTTTGCCTCCTTTTTGGAATGTCCAAGCTTATCCTACCATATACCGGGCCGGATTACAATCGAAAAAATAATCAAAAAGCGCCTGTCTGGATTGTCCAAACAGGCGTTTTTGGCTGTAATCTGCAGCAAAATAAATCACAGTTTTTCAAAAAATTCCGGTCCTTTTTTACAGATTGGGCAGACAAATCCTTCCGGCAGGGTTTCGCCTTCATACACATAACCGCAAATTTTGCACCGATAGCCCTTTGTTTGTACCGGAGGCTGATAGCTGGACGCTTTGGGCGGGGTAACGCCGTTTTTGACCTGGTGATAATAGGAATAGGTCATCGGTTCCGCTTCAAACCGCTCGGCCTCATACACTTCTCCCAAGAAAAGCAGATGGGTCCCCAGATCCATTTGGCCGGTTACTTTGCAGCTGAACCGCGCAGAGATCTGTTCGGCAATATAAGGCACCCCACGGGAATCGGTTTTTGTTAGAAAGCCGCTGAATTTATCTGTGTCTGCGCTGGTTCGGAAGCCGAATGTGCGGATCAGATCCATAGAAGCCTCTTTGGCAAGCGCAACGCCGGTAAACAGGCCAGATTTCTGGATGATTCCGGTCGTAAAATTGTCTTTATGGACTGCCACCACCATTTTTTCAGGGATAGCCGTCACCTGTGCAAGGGTGTTTACCACACATCCGGCGGCCTTTCCCTCCAATTTGGAACCAATCAGATAAAGGCCATAATTCATTTGAAAAAAAGCTTTGGGATCGATCAAAAAAAGCCCTCCTTTACAGTTGAAATACAGGATATACCATATATTTTCTTATATTTTACAAGTCTTGTCAATCGTCAGGCATCTCATGGGTTTACATTTCCCACTTTTTAACCGAACATGCAAAACGCCTTTGCAGCGGGTGACAAACACAAAAAAATCAGGTATAATAGATTCAAAACCAGGCCGGCAAATATATGGCCGGCAATCGGGAGGATGGGAAATGTCCACGGTACAAAAACCGCAGGCGCCAGCAGATTACACCGGTGCGCTTTCAGACCTGCTGCCGCAGCTGATCGAAAAATATACCCGCGAAGCGGTCGGGGATTATATGAATGAGTGCAGCGCCCGCCTTTCGGCTGTACAGGAATGCAATGACCGGCTGATCGACCCCAATGCGTCGGCGGAAGACCAGGCAGAAGCGATGCGCCAGGTCATGCAGGCAACCGGGGAATACTATGCCTTCCTTTCCACCGTCCCGGAAGATATGCGCCGGTTCCTGCTGTTAATGGGCGGCGTTACGATGGAAGATGTGGAAACCATGCTTGCCATCGAACCGCAGGTAAAAGAAGAAATCAACCTGTTGGCCTCTGTGGCTCCCGCCATCCAGGCGATCCGGCCCAAGAATTATGTGATGCCGGTCGACCCCATCACCAATAAGCTTGCCCAGCTCAAAGAATTCAATGAGGTCACCGTTTCCCGCCGGAAAAATCTGAAGGTGCAGACTGCGGTTACAATTGATTGCCTGGAACATATGAAGATCGATGGGAATTTCCAGCTTTCCAATTATGACAAGAGCATTATTAACGGCGTAGTTTCCATTTTGGAAAGCGGGAACAGCAGCTTTACCGTCCCGATGCTTTACCATGCCATGACAGGCAAGGAAAATCCGACGGTAGATGATGGCTTGATGGAGGAAATCAAAGCCAAGCTGGATACTATGCGCAGGCTTTCGATCAATATTGACCTCACTGAAGAGATCAAGGCGCATATGATCGAAAAACAGATCGACGGGGATGTGGATTCCTTCATGATCGACGGATACCTGCTGCCGCTCAACAAATATACCGGTGTGGTGAATGGGAAACGCAGCGAAATGTATCAGATCATTGATACCCCGCCGCTTTACAGCTATGCCCGGATGAAAAATCAGATTGCAACCGTTTCGATCGACCTGTTAAAAGCCCCGCTCAACAACAATGCTACCACTATCCCGCTGAAGACCTATTTGTTGGGCCGGATTGAAGCGATGAAAAACCAGAATAACCGGATGATGCGGGATAAAATCCTGTTTGAATCAATCTACCGGGAACTGGGGGATATTGATTCGGATAAAAAACGCAAAAAACGTATCCGCGATTATACCGAAGTGGTGCTGAACCATTTTATAAGCATGAACTATATTACAAAATACCAGATGATTAAAGAAGGCCGTACGATCACCGGCGTGCGTATCTACTGGGAAGGGAAAAAATAAGCCGGGCAGTTTTGCAGGATAGGGGGGATTGGATGCGGGGGCTTTCACCTTTATGTAAGGCCGGATGCCTGGCCGGAGGGCTGATTGTCCTGTTTGGCTTGATCCCGTTGGCCTATGGGAGCATACAGATTGGGATGATCGTACTGCTCCTGTATGGGGCGGTGCTGTTCCTTACCTGCCGGCTGTGGGACGCGTTCACCGGTTGGCCGGTGCATATCCGGCGGCGGCTGCGCGAGGTATCCGACCGCCGCGGGATTTATGTGCCCCGGTGGTGGCGCCGGCTGCGCAGGCTGATCTGCGTTGGACTGGCCGCGTTTGCTTTGATAGGAGGCGCTGTATCCGTGAGGATGGCTTGGGCGGCATGGGGATGCAGCCCGGCGCCGGATGCCGCTGTGGTGGTTTTAGGCTGCCAGACGATTGACGGGCAGCCCTCGAGGATGCTGCGTTACCGGCTGGAAGCCGCATATGGATGGCTGCAAACCCATCCGGATGCGATCGTGGTTTGTTCCGGCGGGAAGGGACAGGATGAACAGGTCAGCGAGGCGGCGGTTATGCGGGATTGGCTGGTTGAAAAAGGGGTGCCTGCAGAACAGATCTATCTGGAGGAAATGTCGCACAGCACCTCCGAAAATATTGCGTATTCTGCACAGATTTTGCAGGAAAACGGATATGCAGGCCATGTGGCCCTGGCAACCGATGGGTTCCACCAGCTGCGCGCACAAATTTATGCCCGGAAGAATCAACTTTCGGCAGGGGCAATCCCGTCAAAGACGCCATGGGGCCTGGCGCCTTCCTATTGGGTGCGCGAATGGTTTGGATTGGCAAAAGCACTGTTTTTAGACTAGGGCTTATTTTAAAAAGGCAGCAGGAAAGGGGAGGTCCGGCCGATGGATACGGCTATTTTTGAAGGGATCAAATTCAGGTGGCTGAATGACGCATGTTATGAGATCGAATTGCCTACAGGCGCGCATATTTTGATCGACCCATATATTGACCACAGCGAAAACAGCACGTTGACAGTGCAGGCGATCAAACGGGCGGATTATGTATTGATTTCGCATACCCATTTCGACCATGTGCTCGAACTGGGGGATATTTTTGAACGTTTTGCGCCTAAGATTTATGTGGGGGCGCAGTCGGCGCTGGAATTGGCCCGGTATTACCGTCTGCCGGCAGACAAGGTGACCCCTTGCTGGCCGGGCGGGGCGTTTGATACCCCGGATTTTACACTGGAGGTATTCCAGGGCAAGCATGTGCCGCTCGGGGATTGGAACAATCCCTCCGGCTGGAAAGGCTTTGGGGAAGAAAACCAGCTTCCGCCGGAGATCGAAGCGCTCAATGTCTGCGGGTCGTTTGAATACTGCAATTATCGGATTACCACGCCCAACAACCAAAGGCTGCTGGTCTGGGGCGGCGAGGCAGATTACCATGCCTGCCGTCAGATGGCTGGCGTTGGGTCTGATCTGGCCATTTTGCAATTTGGACGCAATCCGGAACAGGCGATCACTGATTTTTGCGCTGCAATCCATCCGCAGTTGATCGTCCCGCACCATCATGAGCTGATCCAGGGGACGGGTTATATTGAGCGGGTAGAGGGACTGCTGGCCAAACAGGCGCCGTTTACCACCGTTTTGGACATCCAAAAAGGCGTCTGGTACCGGTTCGGAAGTATGGCCGCTTTGGCAGGTGAGGGATAAAATGCCCAGGCAAAAAGCTGTAAACCCATTCCCTTTTACAGACAGCAACAAGCGGTATCACACCTATACCTATTATCTTTCCCATAAATTTGGCGGTAAGGTTTCGCGTATCAGCCTGAACGGAGGGTTTACCTGTCCGAACCTGGATGGGACAAAGGGCCGTGGCGGCTGCATTTACTGTTCCCCGGGCGGGAGCGGGGAGTTTGGCGGGAACCCGGACAAGAGGATCCGGGAACAGTTTGACGAGGTCGCCGGGAAGATGGCCCAAAAATGGGAAACGGCGCGTCACATTGCCTACTTCCAGGCGCACAGCAACACCTATGCCCCTGTAACCCGGCTGCGCACGCTTTATGAGCAAGCGCTCGACTGCCCGGGGGTGGTGGGGCTGGCAATCGCGACCCGGCCGGATTGCTTGCCGGATGACGTTTGCGCTTTGTTGGGGGAATTGGCTGCGCGTACCGAGCTGCTGGTCGAACTCGGCCTGCAATCGGTACACGACGAAACCGGCCGGCGGATCAACCGCTGCCACACCTGGGAGGATTTCCTGGAAGGGTATCAAAAGCTGCGTGCATACGGCGTCCCGGTCGGGGTGCATATCATCGACGGCCTGCCGGGGGAAGATGAACGCATGATGGTTGAAACTGCATGCGAGCTGGCAAAACTGGATTTGCAGCTGGTAAAAATCCACCTGCTGCATGTGCTGGAAGGCACCCCCCTGGCTGAAAGCTGGCGGCGGGGGGAGGTGGAGCTGCTCAACCGGGAAGCGTATGTCAAAATCGTATGCGACCAGCTTGAACGGCTGCCGGTGAGGTTTGTGATTGGCCGGCTGACCGGGGACGGAGCGCCGGACACCCTGTTAGGGCCGCTTTGGAGCCGGAAAAAGCTTTGTGTGCTCAATGAAATTGATAAGGAACTGGTCCGCCGGGATTCCTGGCAGGGGAAATACTGCGAGGGATAATGGCAGATTAAATGTAAAAATGGCGCGCTGCCAATCTTGGCAGCGCGCCATTTGTCGGTTGTTATCAGCCTTTTCAAACGAAAACATATCCTGCACAAATAAAATCGCCGGATCGGCCTTGCCCTTCGGGCTGTCCCGCTTTAAATTTTGATAAGTTCATAAGAACGGGTGCCAATGCCAAGCTTTTCGGCATGCTCGAGAGTCGTTTTCCAGTTGGTATCCGGAGAGATATTGGAAAAATGGTCGTGATGGTCGCAGAACCCTTTTGCATGGATCTGGTCGTCCAGATAAGAGCCGGGCAGCGGCGCAGCTGCATTGCAGGCATCGGCACAGGCCTGGTCGAGGGCGACCGGGTCAAAGCTGGCAAACATCCCCAAATCCGGGATTACCGGGACGTCATTTTCCGCATGGCAGTCGCAGAAGGGGGAAACGTCCATCACCAGGTTGACATGGAACTGCGGGCGGCCGTCCAGGACAGCTTTGGCATATTCCGCCATTTTGATGCAAAGATCATCGTTTGCGGAGGAATTGGGGTTATAGATCGCGTCAAAGTTGCAGACGCCCAGGCAGCGGCCGCAGCCGACGCATTTATCCTGGTCGATGGAAGCCTGGCGGTTTTCCCCGTAGCTGATCGCCTGCTGCGCGCAGACATTTGCGCAGATTTTGCAGCCTTTGCAGCGGGTTTTTGAAACCTTCGGCTTGCCGGAATTATGCTGTTCCATCTTACCGGCGCGGCTGCCGCAGCCCATGCCAATATTTTTGAGCGCGCCGCCGAACCCGGTACATTCATGGCCTTTGAAGTGGTTCAAGCTGATAAATACGTCCGCATCCATGATGGCGCGGCCGATTTTTGCTTCTTTGACCAGTACGCCGCCTTCCACCGGGACGGCGATATCGTCAGTGCCCTTCAGCCCGTCGCCAATGATGATCTGGCAGCCGGTGGAAAAGGGGCTGAACCCGTTTTCGTAAGCCGCATCCAGATGTTCCAGCGCATTTTTGCGGCGGCCGACATACAGCGTATTGCAGTCGGTCAGGAAGGGGACGCCACCCAGCTCGCGCACCAGATCGGCGACCACCTTGGCGTAATTCGGGCGCAGATAAGCCAGGTTGCCCGGCTCCCCAAAATGGATTTTGATTGCAGTGAGCTTATTGGTAAAATCAATGTTAATCATACCGGCCGTTTTCATCAGCCGGGCAAGTTTTTGCGGGACGCTGGTACCGGGCAAGGCCCGGAAATCGGAAAAATAGACCTTTGATTTTTCCATATGCTTTATATTCCTCCTGTCGTTGGTATCCCGCGGGCGTTTGTACCGGAGCGCCGGGCGGGAGCCTGCCGTTCCAAAAAAATCTGGCTGTTTTTATTATAACCTTCCGCCTAAATTTTGTAAATAACCCGATCGGAGCAGGGCCGCGGTTGACAGGGAAGGGCGGGCTTGATACACTGAAAGGGAATGTTACAGAAAGGGTGGGCAGCATGGATCGGAAACAGGCAATTTTAACTGCATTGGGACAGTCGCAGCCGGATCTGGTTTTAAAAAATGCAAAAATCATCGATGTGCTCGGCGGAGGCGTTTATGAGGGGGACGTCGCCATCCGGGACGGCTTCATTGCTGGGATCGGCAGCTATGATGCGCCCCAGGAGGTGGACCTGCAGGGCAGATACCTGGCCCCAGGGTTTATCAACGCCCATTGCCATGTGGAAAGCACAATGGTGCTGCCTGAGGTATATTGCAGGGAGGAACTGCGCTGGGGGGTCACAACGGTTATCACCGACCCGCATGAAATTGCAAATGTTGCCGGGGAAGATGGCATCCGCTTCATGCTCGAAGCGTCGAAAGGGCTGCCGGTCAACTATTATATACAGGCGCCTTCCTGCGTGCCGGCGACCCCGTTTGAGCATGCAGGGGCTGTGCTGACCGCTGAAAAATTGGAGGGTTTCCTGCATACGCCCCGGGTGCTGGGGCTGGGGGAAATGATGAATTATCCGGGCGTAGCCGGATGCGACCCGGAGGTCCTGGATAAACTGGAACGGTTTTCCGGCACAGTGATCGATGGGCATGCCCCCGGCATCAGCGGGAACGGTTTGCAGGCATATGCCGCTGCGGGCATTCTGACCGACCACGAAAGCATCTGTTATGCCGAAGCGCTGGAAAAGCTGCGGGCCGGGATTGCGGTGCTGGTGCGCGAGGGGAGCGCATCCAAGAACCTGAAAGACATTTTGACCGGCGTGCTGCGCGACCGCATCTGTACGCAAAACATGGCGTTTTGTACCGATGACAAGCATCTTGCGGACGTGCGCAGGGAAGGCACCATCCGCTACAATATCAAATTAGCGGTCGAATTGGGAATGGACCCGGTGGAAGCCGTACGCATGGCAACCATTAACGCCGCCCGCATTTACCGGCTGGAACGGCTGGGCGCAGTGGCGGTGGGGTACCGCGCCGACCTGGCCGTGCTGGACGACCTGGAAGGATTTACAGTGCATGCGGTGTATAAGGACGGGAAACCGGTGGATTTGGACGCGCCCGGCCTGATCCCGCAAAAACCGGTCCCGGACAGCAGGATCTTTTCTTCGGTCAATCCCGCGCGGCTGGATATGGACGCCTTTTTGCTGCCGCAGCGGGAGGTCTATCCGGTCATCCGGCTGCTGCCGTGGCAGATCGTCACCCAAAAAGGAGCTGTGCAGGCGTCGGAACTTGCAGAAGCGCTTACATCCGGGAAGCTGCGGAAAATTGCTGTGATCGAGCGGCACCATGCGACCGGACAGATCGGCGTGGGGCTGATCGAGGGGTATGGGCTGCGGCATGGCGCGATCGGCACCACGGTCGCGCATGACAGCCATAATATGATCGTTGTCGGGGACAATGATGCGGATATGCTGGCCGCCGCCAATGAGCTTGTGCGGGTGCAGGGCGGTTATACGGCGGTGCAGGATGGAACCGTACTCGGGACGCTGCCGCTGCCGGTGGCGGGGCTGATGTCTGACCAGCCCGCCGAGTCTTTTCTCGCATCCTTCCAAAAGGTCGAGGCGGCAGCCCGGAAGATGGAGGTCTGCAAAGGGATTGACCCGTTTACCACCCTGAGTTTTATCGCGCTTCCGGTCACCCCGGAAATCCGGCTGACCGATAAGGGTATGTTTGACGTCACAACCTTTTCGTTTCTCTAAATAAAAGCGGCATCCGGTTGGCCGGATGCCGCAGGACGCAAAAAAGCCGGGTACAAACCCGGCTTTTTCCGTATCCTTTATTTTCCGTATGCAATCACGCATAATTATCCAGCTCGGAGGCCCGCACAATGACAAATTTGCGCGGCGCAGAAGAAGCGGTTTCCTCCTTAGTATCCGCGGTATCCGCGGGGCTGGAAACGGCGTCGGTTTCGGGCGCAGTATCATCGGCGACAAACCGTACCGAAGAACGCAGCACGCCGTCATCCGGCATTGCGATGGCCTTTTCCGCCAGGATATACGCGCCGGGGGAGCGGGTGGAGATGATAAAGTACCCGTCATCGCTGTCGTCGGTGGTATAGGTGAAGCTGGAAGTCACATCGTAAAGGCGGCTGCCGGTATCCCGGTAAATCTTGACCTTTGCAGGGTCAAACAGCGGCTCCCCGCTGTCGTCCACAAAGGGGTTGGCGAGCGCATAGGTCATTTTTCGGCCGGCCGGGATGCCCGGATTGATAATCGGCTCGACATAATAGGCGTCCTGGTCATCGAAATATTCGGCAAACAGGCTCTTATAAAGATTGGTTTCCACCGCAATATAAAATTTATACGGGTCTTCGTCGGCATAAAAGGTCAGCTTGGCGCGGGTTTTCCCGCCGGAATTGAGTGAAACAGTGTTCCAGTCGCTTGGCGTGGGGTCGATCACGACGCCGGAAGCCGCCGCCGGACAGGCCAGGTATGCAGCCATCAGCAGCGAAATTGCCGCATAGGCCAATTTGCGTATCCGCATAACAGAGTCCCTCCAATCGCAATTCAAAATGCAGCGTATCATAGGATTTATGATATTTTAGTATAGCAAATACAGGCGGCAATGTCTAGGAAGGAAATGTTTTTGAGGAAAAGATATCAAAAAGATGATCGGAAAGGCGGGATTAAATTACAATTTGGTTACAATTTTTTTGAAAAAGTTACAAAATGGTTACAAAACCTATTGACAACACAAAAACTTTGGTATATAATCGGTTACAGTTAAGGAAGCAATTGGAGGATTGCCCCTTGGCGATGATCAAAGAACTGACTTTCAAGGCCGATTGGCCGGGTG